>JAGOCT010000403.1 GCA_017998585.1 Candidatus Cloacimonadota bacterium
ATAAGGTAAAGGTTTTAAATATAGGACCTGCAGGAGAGAGATTATCAAATATTGCCGCAATCATGAATGATATAGACAGAGCCGCTGGGCGCTCTGGAGTTGGTGCTGTAATGGGATCAAAAAATCTCAAAGCTATTGTGGTGAAAGGCACTCATAAAGTTGAAATTGCAGATAATGATAGTTTGAAAGAGTTAGTTAAAAAATTACAGATAAAGATTAAAGAAAATGGGGTGACAGGACAAGGTTTACCTACCTACGGGACTGCTGTGTTGGTGAATATCATTAATGAAAATGGTGTTTTCCCAACCAATAATTTCCAGCTATCTCAGTTTGATAAAGCCGAAGATATATCTGGAGAAACAATGGCAGAGAAATATCTGGTTAAAAAGAAAGCCTGTTTTTCTTGTCCAATTGCCTGTGGCAGACATGTGAAAATGGATAAAGAAGAAGTAGGCGGACCTGAGTATGAAACCGTCTGGGGTTTTGGGGGTGACTGTGGTATCAACGATATGGAAGCCGTTATAAAAGCCAATTACTGGTGTAATGAAATGGGACTTGATACGATCAGTGCTTCAGCGACTATTGCTGCTGCTATGGAATTATACCAACATGGTAAAATTAGTAAAGAACAGACCGGTGCTGTTGAACTAACCTGGGGGAATAGTGAAGCAATTGTTGAATGGATAAAGAAAATGGGGCTTAGAGAAGGATTAGGTGATGATTTAGCGATGGGCTCATGGCGTTTGGCTGAGAAATATGGTATGCCTGAAGTTTCCATGACTGTAAAAAAACAGGAAATTCCTGCTTATGATCCACGAGGCATAAAAGGTCAGGGATTGGCTTATGCTACATCTAATCGTGGTGGATGCCATGTGAGAGCTTACTTGATATCACCCGAAATTCTTGCATTACCAGAAAAGTTAGATAAATTCTCTTATGAAAACAAGGCATTCTGGGTAAAGATTTTCCAGGATCTGACAGCAAGTATTGATTCACTGGGAATGTGTCTTTTTACTTCATTTGCTTTGAATGCAGATGATTATGCTAGTTTATATTCTTTGGTGACCGGATATGCAATGACTCAACAAGACGTTCTTGATGCAGGTGACAGGATTTGGAACATCGAACGTCTTTACAACCAAGCTGCTGGTATTGATCCTGGACAGGATACCCTACCGGTTAGACTGCTGAACGACCCTATACCAGAAGGACCTGCAAAAGGGCATATTCATGAATTGGATAAATTACTGGGAGAATACTATTTTCTTAGAGGATGGGATGAAAATGGAATCCCAAAAATTGATAAACTAAAGGTTTTAGGATTATAACACATAACATAAACGGCAGGCTTGACCTGCCGTTTTTTAAGTAACGGAATAATAAAAAAAGAGTTTTTAACAGGATAGATAAGGGAAACATAAGAAAATAACATTAGAATAATATCATAAAGATATGGATAAGGATAAATGAATCATGAGAATTAAAGTGAAATTATTTGCCACTTTACGGCTTGATCGAGGTAAAATTGTTGAGTTAGAAGTTGATGAGAATGCTACTGTGAGTGAAGTTATGGCTGAACTTCAGATTAAAAGGGATGAAATTGCTATTTTATTGGTTAATGGATTGGATGGAAAAATGGATACAAAGTTAAAAGATTCAGATACGATATCAGTATTCCCTCCGGTTGGAGGAGGTTAAATTTTCATTTGCTGGAAGGTTCACAATCAGTTTCCTATTTATTACATGCTTTAAGCATAGAATACAGCTCATATTTACAATAAAAAATCTTTGATTTAAAAAATTTTAAAGAAATCTTATTTAAACAGAAAAAAACATAGACAAAAAGTCAGTTTTAATTATTTTGTAATTAAAATTGTATAAGTGTTTGCATGTTTTAAACAGATGATTGAGAGATTGTTTTAAGAGGGGGTTTTATGGGGGCTATTCAGAAATGAATTTTATAAACCAGCAGAATGTACTGAGCATTATACTAAATCTTGTTAGTTTGCTATTGATAGTTGGTGCATATCATTTGTACCGAAAATCAAAAGTAGATCATAAAAGAGCAACAGAGAAAGATCAGTTTCGGTATCAGATTTTTGAAAATACCTGTATCCCGATTATTGTGATGCGAACAGACAATTATCAATTTCTTGATTGTAATCAGGCAGCAGTTGATATTTACCAGTTTACTACGAAATCAAATGTGATTGGGAAGACGCCATTGGATGTGTCCTCTGAATACCAGTATGATGGTAGCTTGTCATCGGATAAAGCGCGTTTTTATATTAATCAGGCAATGGAAAAAGGGAGTGTTGTATTTGATTGGAGGCATCAACGCCAAAGTGGAGAAATGTGGGATGGAGAAGTTCATCTGATTTGCTTTATGATTCATCAAGTACAATATTTGCAATTTTCTATCATTGATATCACTGAGAAAAGAAAAGCTGAATTTGCATTACAACAAAGTGAAAACCTATCTAAAACAGTGATTGAGAATACCTCAGTTGGTATATCAGTAAGATCAGCGACTGGTCAGTTACTGCTCTATAATCAGGCATGGCGGGACATGTGGGAGATAAGTGATGATAAGCTTGAAAAAGATTTACTGCCTCGAGAACAGCTCATTTTAGATGAAAGAGATGAGTATCTGTCAGATCATCAGAGAAATGTGAGGAAAGTATATCAGCAAGGGGGAGAATATTTTGTGCCTGAATTGATTACCGATGGAAGATTTAGAAAAACAGGCAAACAAAGACATATAAGTCAACATTTTAGTGCAATATTGAATGGTCAGGGAAAAGTGGAGAAAGTCGTTGTTATATCCACAGATATAACTGATTCTAAACAGGCAGAAGCAGATA
>JAGOCT010000404.1 GCA_017998585.1 Candidatus Cloacimonadota bacterium
ATCTTAGTGAATCATCCAGATATACTCAAACAATATGAAAATCTTAAGACTAACTTAAAATCAGATTTTGCGCAAGAACGAAAAGCCTATACTCAAGCTAAAAGTGATTTTATATACTCTGTATTACAAAAATTTGGATATTAATTTTGAGATCATTACTACTCTTATTGTTAACATTCTTATCTCTGTCTGCCTGTAAGCCGACCCCTGATAATCAAAGTACGATTCAATCAGATACTTTTATCAAACAAGGTGAAGTTCTCATAATCAATGACATTGGAGACAGTATATATTTTGAAACAGAGATTGCTGATTCTCCTGAGAAAACAGAAAAAGGGCTTATGTATAGAAAAGAGATGAAAGATAATCAGGGAATGTTTTTTATCTTTGATTATGAAAAGCCTTTATCTTTTTGGATGAAAAACACCTATATACCTCTTGATATTATATTCATTGACTCTAATCTTCAAATTGTATCAATCAGTGAAAATTGTATGCCTTTAAGTGAAGAAATGATACCTTCTCTAAAACCAGCGAAGTATGTTTTAGAAGTTAAAGCTGGTTTAACAAGAAAACTATCGATAAAAATTCAGAATAAGGTAATATTCAGGGATTTAAGATAGGGATTTAAATCAAATTATTTAGTTTTTTGAGTATTTCATTCAACAGATTTGGATGATATAACTTAACTTGTTCAATTATTCTGTCTCCAAATTGTTGTGTCCAAAGCACAGCTCTATCAATCAAATCAGAATCATCTTCAGGAATATCGTCAATTCGATCGGGGAAATATTTGATTATCAATTTTCCTTCACTTTCAAGGAATAATAAATACTCTTTTGCATTATCAATCATGATTTCTTTTAAAGGTTTAACAGCCGATTCAGAAACAACTTCTTCATCCCAGCTTGTTCTGTTTTCTAAAAATAGTTCTGAAGAGAGCATATAGATTGAGCCAGATTTCCCATTGTATCGCAAATCAAAAGCACCTTTAAATCTTTCACAGAGATACATAATTCCTGAATCTAAATCCCTGCCAATTGCACAGGTAAAATCTCCCCCAATACTACTAATAAACAAGGCGCTAGCCACAATGTCTTTTGTAGCATATACCCATTCTTTCTCATGCGTACTTGTTGAAGGGTTTATTATAGTTAATGAAGATATGGATGAACTGTGATAAACGAATTTGTCCATAATAACTCCTCAAAAATGTTATTTTATTTCTTTTGTAAAAGAGAAAAGCATCGGTTTCCCGATGCTTAATTTGGTGCAGAAGGCGGGACTTGAACCCGCATGCCCTATTCGAGCACAAGATCCTTAGTCTTGCGTGTCTGCCAATTCCACCACTCCTGCATTATAAAGATTTATTTAGGAGCTACAGGTAATTTCTGAGTTGGTTTTTGAGTAGCTGCAGCTTCCTTTTTAAGTTTTTCTGAAATATTAGATTTTTTTGTCTGACCTGGATTCATCGTTGCCAGTAAAACGCATGAAATAATAAATACGCCAAACATCACCTGAGTAGTACGTTTAATGACTTCACTTGCTCCTTGAGTTCCGAATGTATTTGAAGCAATACCTGAAAAATTACTGTCTAAGCCACCTTTTCCAGTTTGCATCAAGATTACCATCATCAAGACGAGGCATATTAAAATATGTATAATTACGAGTAAAGTCCACATAATCTATCTCCTTTTATTAACTATATTCAAATTATAAGAAGGCACTTTTTTTGTCAATCTTTTTTTTTAAATATCTATCATAATCTGAACTCAGGATAACTAATTCCCACTTTTTCATAGACTTCTGACATAGTAGCATCAGCTATTTTGTTTGCTTTTTTATTACCTTCATTTAAAATATCATATACCAAATTCGGTTTTTCCATAAAATCGTTGTATTTTGAACGTATCGGTTCAAGTTCTTCAGCCATATTTTTAGCCAGACATTTTTTACAATCCATACATCCGATACCGGCAGTACGGCAACCTTCAGCTATCCGGTTCTGCGTTTCTTTGTCAGAGAACAATTCATGAAATGAATAAACATTACATTTTTCTGGATCACCAGGATCTGTTTTTCTGATTCTGGCAGGATCAGTGACTGCTCTGGATAGTTTTTTCCATATATCTTCGGCTGTTTCAAAGAGATAAATACAATTATCAAGTGATTTACCCATCTTGGCCGAACCATCCAGACCTTTCACTCTTGCTCCTTTTCCTATGATGTCTTTTGGTTCAGGGAATACATCTCCAAAACGGGCATTAAAACGTCTTAATATTTCTCTGGCAAGTTCTAGATGAGGCAACTGATCTTCGCCAACCGGAACAAACTCCGCTTTATACAGGATAATATCAGCAGTCATAAGTACCGGATAATCCATAAGTCCCATATTTACATTTTCTGCGTACTGCTGGGCCTTTTCTTTAAATGTAGGCACTCTTTCCAACCAGCTGACTGGTGTCAGACAATTGAGTAACCAGGTGAGTTCTGAGTGTTTTCTGCATTGTGACTGAATCATTAAAATTGATTTTTCAGGATCAAGACCACAAGCGAGATAATTACATGCCATTTTAAATACATTTTGCTTTAATATCTCAGGTTCGTACATGACAGTCATCGCATGTAAATCTACAATACTAAACACACATTCATACGTATCCTGTAGGTTAATCCAGTTTTTTATTGCACCCAGATAATTTCCCAGATGAAGATCTCCCGTAGGTTTTATTCCACTAAATACTCTTTTCATATTACCTTCCATTTTAAAAACTTCTGATGACCAAATTATGAATTGACTCAGTTTTGACAACTGATTTTATGCCTGAGGTTGAATAATCTTTACGAGGAAAGGTTCTTTT
>JAGOCT010000405.1 GCA_017998585.1 Candidatus Cloacimonadota bacterium
CAACAGTGGTGGACAGCATCTGATCACGATTGGTCTGCAGGAATTGGTTATCTATACGGCTAAAGTAGTTTCTATCAGCCGTTTCACCTTTAACAGAAGGGGTTTCCGGGTAATCATAGGAACTAATTGTTCCAAGTATATATTTTGTGAGTTCACGCTCATTCAGTTCCAGATTTTTGATAAACTGTGCGAGATTATTGTAAGTTATAAGGCTTTCTTTAAGGTTTGGATCTCTGTAAGAATTAGTATAGAAGAGGCCAGAGTAAGTAAAGTTTAACATTGCGCCATAAGCGCCGCCTAATACGCGGATATTATTCCAGAGGAAATCCAGTCTGGCGATCGTACCCATGACACGCATCGCACCTGTGTACTGATGACCAAGTGTATGATAATTATAACCTTTGCAGACATATTGCACTTTCCCTGGGGTCAGAAAGGCTTCATTATCTTTGATGAGATCAAATTTGTAATCCTGTACAGGATATTTTTCCTGATTCAGCTCAGAAATCAAAGGATTGACCAGATTTTTGAAATCTTTAAAATCATTTTCAGGAGCTGTAAATGAGATTTTCAGATTGTTGGCATTGAATAATTTATTGGCGATACTTCTGAGTTTTTCAGATAGTTTGATTTTTTTGGCGTTGAAATCTTTAGTCATTTCTTTGAGGAAGAAATATTGCTCAACACCTTCAAGTTGATCTCCATAAACGCCGTTTTGTGAGAAATAAGCGAGTAATCTTTTGCTGGCATAAGATGAACCTGAATTGATCAGAGATAATTCCATACTGGATTTATCCTGATTGAGAATTTCCAGGATTCTGGAGTATTCTTCAAAATCGGTTTCGAGGAGGATTTCTCTGATGATTTCGATCAATTTTGGCATTTTACTCACCAGTACCTTTGCATCGAGCACCATTTTTGGGTAATATTGATCGTAATCATCGCGGTCATTATAGACGTTGACACCAAATCCGATACCACCCGTATGAATATTGATCAGATTTGATAAATCAGCATAAGATCTGCTTTTGGTAGATATAGCGCCTAATATGCCAGAGAGAATACCTAAATATTTAATATCTTCCTGCTCAATGACTTTCGCATCAAAATAGAAACGGATATAAGCGATACCATTGGTAAATAATGGATGAACTAAAAATTCAGACGCACCATTTTGTTCCACAATCGTTTCGTAAGATTCTGCTTTTTTAGTCACATCATTAAGAGAAAGTAGTGGAATTTTTTCAAGATCTTCAGGAGAATCTGGAGCAGATTGTCTTTCTTTGAGCGCTTTGGTATCTTCAATAATCGCTTGCAATTGTTCAGGACTAAATCCAGCCTTTATGTCCTGTAATTGTTTACGGAATGTTTCGTTATTAAGCTCAGTTAAACCTTTTTTAGGTTCCATGGTAATCACACAACGGTGCTGATTATCAAGAACAAAATACTGAATCAGAGATTCCAGATATTTTCCAGTAAGAGCTTGTTTGACAGTTTCAAGGCGTTCTTCAAATGCAAGTGGTTCGATTGGATCAAAGTCATGAACCCAGTTGCATACAGAATTCCAGATATAAAAGAGGCCTTTTGGGAAGCCAGAGAAATCTGCTTCGCGAAGGATAAATTCTTTAATATTGATGGAAGCTTCGATGAGTGTTTTATCTATCCCATTTTCGCACAGAGATTTTAAGGTATTTTCAATTATGGCTTCAAAATCGTTGCATTTTCCGATTTGAGCATCTTTAACCAGAATGGTAAAAGTAGGCTGTTTAGAACAACTTTCAAAATGCCCCATGACATCTTTACCAATTCCGGCTTTAATCAGTGCATTTTTGAGAGGAGCAGCCGGAGTATCCAGTAAGAGGTGAGAAATGACTTCAAAAGCAAAGTTGATTTCTGGATTATTCTTACTGTCGATCAGGTATTGAACCGCATACCAGTGTTTATCCTGTTCGTTTTCGTTAGATGAAATGGAATAGGGGATGGTTTTTCTGACAGGTTCATCGAATAAAGATTGAGAAGGCACAGACGTATCGGTATCAATCGTATCAAAATGTTTTAATGCTTCATCATTGAGCAGATTCAGATAAAAATCAATATCTATTTTACCGTAGAGATAGATATAAGAATTGGAAGGATGATAATGTTTTTTATGAAATTCAGTAAACATTTCCTGAGTCAGCTGAGGGATAGCATCAGGGTCGCCACCCGATTCAAAACGGTATGGCGTATCTGGGAAAAGCGATGAGTTAAGAGCACGATGCATATTTCTCATCGGAGAGGAGTATGCACCTTTCATCTCATTGTAAACGACACCACTGATATCAAGTTCTCCATTTTCAGGATTAATTTCATAATGCCAGCCTTCCTGCATGAGGATTTTTTTATCCTGGTGAATGTTTGGGAAAAAGACTGCATCCAGATAAACCTCTATCAGATTTTTAAAATCTTTGTCATTCATACTGGCAAGTGGATATAATGTGTAATCACTTGCTGTAAAAGCATTTAAAAAAGTTTTCAAAGAACCTTTTAACAGCTCAACAAATGGTTCTTTACCAGGGAATTTTTTGGATCCGCAAAGTACTGAGTGCTCCATTATATGGGCGACACCTGTATCATCCGTGGGCGGTGTACGAAATCCAATAGCGAATACTTTATTATTGTCATCTGCATCAATATGAATCAGTCTTGCACCACTCTTGTTATGCGTATAAATATTGACATTTGCATTTATTTCTTCAATGTGCCGGGCTTCCCTAATTGAAAATCCATGCTTGCTCATTTTATCTCCTTTATAATCAGTAAAATTCTTATTTCTAAGCAAATCTTAATGCAAAAAATGTGCCATAA
>JAGOCT010000406.1 GCA_017998585.1 Candidatus Cloacimonadota bacterium
TTTTGAGGACTCATATTTCACCTGATTTCTTTACTAATGTTCTATATTATACATATTTTTGCTGTTTTCAGAGCAAAAAGTGTTTATGTTTTTATTGAATGTTTGCTGTTCGCTTAGAAAAGTACTCGTTTCTGATAGGGAGTTTTCTTCATTTTGTAATTGAACGATTACAAGTAGTTTCCCACTTTCAAATGTGATTTGTGCATTTTCTTCACCAATAAGGTTACTGATGCCTCTTGTTTTATTTCTATAGAGAGTTTCTTCATTCAGGGGATAAGAACAATTTAAAGTTTTTACTTTTGTTACTTTATCACTTACCGGACATAATGAAAAAGTACTTCCTTGGGGGTAGTTTAAAGGCTGAACAGTATTGGCAAAATAAATTTCCTGTGTAGCTGAAATGACATGAATATGAATGTTCTGGTCAAGTGCATATTCAAGAATCGAAATGATGCCTGTACAATGGTCAAATCGGTTTTGCATGGAATTTATGATATAAATTGTTTTAAAATGATTATTTAGACACCATTCAACTGCCAGTTCAGTATCTGTTTCGTCTTTTTCTGGTTTTAAACGGATAAAATTTAATTGTTCATTTAGAGGCTTTTGATCTGTGTTGTCAATACTTTGAAAAAAATCTTGTGTATAAATATCATTTGTTTCTTTTAGTTCTGGAAGAGTCTCCTGATAAGCGCTTAAAATATCAATAGATTGTTGAGACATTGAATCAAAGTCGCCAATAACCATTTGAGGCATGATATGATATTTTAAAAGCAGGTCAAGCCCTGCATCCACTGCAATAATGGTATCACCAGGTTGAATTTGGTTTAAAATGGCACTCAGGTCATTATTGTCATAATAGGTAAAAATCCAGGCATTTTGAATGTTTCTCATGCTCAATCCTTAAAGTTTATCAGGTCATCAATACAGTATAATTTTGATAATAATGTACTTAGATAAGAAAAATCTCTTTGATTTGTAAATACATGATCTATTATGATATTTTGCTTATTCTTTGAGGCAATTCTATTATTGAGATTTTGCATTACTCATCCTTTCTTATCTTAATATAACTCATCATTTTGCATTTTATAATTGGCATACTTCCTGTCAAGCATAAAAACGATTATCTTAAACACAAAAAACATACTCTCTTAAAATAGAAAGGTAGTTAAATAATTCTATTCTTACCAAAGGAATATACTTTTTAAATTTAATTTGATAAGATTTGATAAGTGATTTTTCTATAAAGGATATGTAACCGTATATATGACAAATATGTTTTGAAAGTAGTCTTTAGTAATAAAAAAGTAAAGAAATCTTCTTTTGAAGAATTTCTTTACTGAATGAAGCAGTTACGTTTGGCTGTTAACTTTAAATTGATTTATAAAGGTACTCTTTCTTATTTTAACATCAACATCTTTCCTGTAAATGTTTTGTTAGCGGTTTTAAGTCTGTAAAAGTAAATTCCAGAAGGACAAATTTCAGATGAATCATTCTTTCCATTCCATGTGATGTTATGATTGCCACTACTGTATAAATCATTTTTGATCAGTTTTTTAACTCTTTGTCCTTTAATATTAAAGATATCCATTTCAATTGCTTGAGATTTATCTAGTGTGAAAGCAATTGTGGTTGTTGGATTAAAAGGATTGGGGTAATTTCCTGTCAGCTCAGTCTTTGAGAGGCTTACAATATCATCAGCTGACACCTGAGGGACAACTGTAATGGTTAGAAGATTCGACATTTCTGAAATATTGTTACCTGAATAGACTGCTATTACCACATAATAATGAAGGTCTCCAAAAGGGCCTTCTGTTACATTTGCATCCGTAAAGGTCGTATCGCTCATTAAAGAAGTTATTGGGGTTGCTCCGTCTTTATAAATCATAAACCCTAATAACCCTGTGATGTCTAAGGGTTTATCCCAAGTCAGATTGACATGATTAGGATATACAAGTGTTCCTCTCAGGTTTCTGGGCGGATATTTGGGATGAATATCTCCTTGAATTTGTATATCAAAAGTGATCGAATCTCCGGCACTGCCGACATTTGAAATATTTAAGCCACCCATCATTCCATTTTCCAAAAAAGGAGAGATGATTGAGTTATCTCCTATGACTGTTCTCCCTGATTCAAGGCTGAGAAATGCATTATTAATATCTCCTATTTCTGTAACGCTACCCATCGGTCTGTATGCCAGCAATTCATTGTATAAGCCTCCTAATATGCCATCACGGTTTCCATACCCGATGTAATTAGTGTTGACTCTGTAGGCAAGAAGCCCTGAACCAGGAAGAGCACTTTCATAAAGCCCTTCCTGTTTTCTGTATTCTAAGACAAAATATTGATTGGTGCTGTTTGGTGAATACACTTTATAGATACAATTTCCTCCCTCTTTTAAAGGTTTGAGTGAGTATGTACCTGATTGAGTAATGACCGGTACATCAGATATCCAATTTCCATAACGAAACTTCATATAGGCAGTCATATGCTGTTTGGCATCCCATTCCATCAAATCCCAATAGCCAATCGGTTCATAATCATGATTGTAATGATAAAGGTCAGGAGCTCCGATTGAATGAAACATTTCATGGCACAAGACACTTACATCTCTGCCTGAATAAGCCAGAAAATTCTCAATTTGCAAATTATAATTTTTAACCATCTTATTTTGCAGATATGCTGTACTCGTTTCCAGTTCCCACATATGAGGCCATAGCACATCAGCCCAGTTATCGGTATCACCACTTACGATAAAACAGACATTATCAACCACTCCATCTAAATCACCGTCAAGATTGATATCACCTGGTAACTGACTATTTACACTTACGATTGCATTT
>JAGOCT010000407.1 GCA_017998585.1 Candidatus Cloacimonadota bacterium
GACGATTACAGATTCGGATTTTCAATTGAATAAAGCCCCATCAATCGATATATTAGGTTTTGAGATTACTTTTGCCAAAATTGCCAGTGATAATATTAAAAGTCAATTACCCCTCATAAATAGTACAATTGACAGCCAGATAAAAGGTCTCTGTGATTTAAGAAAAGAAGCGAATAATTACTGGAATCTAATCAAAGCGCCTGTCTTGCTATCAGAGCAACCTGTTAAAATCTGGGCAATGTTTGAACCAGAATCTTTTAATTTTGCATTACCAGTCTCAACTGATAATAAAACACTCTTGCTTAATCTCTCTTTAGTCTCAAAGATAAGAACTTATATCGGTGACAATCCGCCCGCTCCAAAAAATGGAAACCTTATCCCTTTGAAAAATGAAAAATCCAGTAAGAATGATTTTAATTTAAATTTACCAGTATATGTTGAGATGAAGGCTTTAGAAAAAATTGCCAGGGACAATGTTGTAAACCAGGAATTTGACATTCCGGGTACTGACAGAAAAGTGCTGATAAAATCAATCAATCTATATGGAATGGGTGATATTGTAGTATGCAAAGTCAATATAGAATCCAAAAAGACCAAAGGTGATATTTATCTGACCAGTAAGGTCGCTTATAATCCGGAGACAAAAGTTGTCTATGTCAAAGACTTGGATTTTGATGTAAATACCAGCAATCTACTTTATAATAAGGCTTCCTGGCTGGTCAATAAATTATTCCTTTCCTATATCGAGAAGAACCTGAGTTATAATGCCTCAGATATTCTAGAGAAGTCAAGAGTTGAAACAGAAAAAGCAATTAATAATGTAAAAGTAAATGAGTTGGTTAAAATCAACGGACAAATTAAACAACTATCCGTTGAAAATATCAGCACAGAAACTGATTTTTTAAAAATCAATACGAATATTACCGGTAATTTAAGTATAGAAGTGAAGTAATATTTGGAGAGTTGTAAGTCGGTTTCTTTAATAGTACACCGAGTATATTTCTTCAGCTGAAATCTCCTACTTCAAGCATCTTGTTTGCAGAAAAAAGAGCTAAAAAAGAATGTTTGTATTAAAAAAAGCCTTTCCCGAAGGAAAGGCTTTTTTCATATTGAGGGATAATTATCCGTTTCTTTTTTCGAAATCTACCATAAAATCAGCTAAAGCTTTTGCTGCTTCAAGTGGTAATGCATTATAAGTAGAAGCACGGCATCCGCCAACTGATCGGTGACCTTTTAAGCCAATCAAATTCAGTTTTTTAGCTTCAGCGATGAATTTATCTTCAAGTTCTTCACTTGGCAGTCTGAAGGTAATATTCATTAATGAACGGTCTTCTTTTTCAACTGTTCCGCGATAGAAGTTACTTGCATCGATCACATCATAAACAAAAGCTGCTTTTTTCTGGTTGTTCAACAATACGTTTTCTAAACCTTGGTTTTCAATCCATTTTAAAACCAGTCCAATTACATAAACGGGGAATGCAGGAGGCGTATTGAACATTGAATCTTTTTCAATATGGGTCTTATAGGAAAGCATTGTACCCATTCCTTTATTCATCTTATCCATCAGGTCTTTACGAATGATAACCGCTGTAGCACCGGCAGGACCAATGTTTTTCTGAGCACCTGCATAAATCAGACCATATTTGTTACCATCTACAGGACGGCTTAAAAAGTCTGAAGACATATCAGAAATTAAAAGTACATCTTTTGGTACTTCAAGATCTTTGTGGTATTCAGTACCAAAAATGGTATTGTTGGTAGTATAGTGTAAATAAGCAGGATTTTCTGAAAGAGTAAAAGTTTTTGGTAAGTAACTGAAATTTTTATCTTCAGATGTTGCCGCTAAATGTGCTTTTTTACCAATTTTTACCGCTTCTTTGTAAGCTTTTCCAGCCCATTCACCCGTATTGATGTAGTTAGCAATTTTGTCATCAGGGCAAAGATTGGTTGGAATCATTAAGAATTGAGTGCTTGCACCACCACCGAGGAATAAAACAGCATAATCATCACCAACATTGAGTAATCTTTTCATGCTGGCAATTGCATCATCAAAGATTTCCTGATAATCTTTAGAACGATGGCTCATTTCCATAACGGATAAGCCTTTTCCTTTGTAGTCCACTAAGTCTTTCTGAACTTCCTGTAAAACCTCTAAAGGTAATACTGCAGGACCTGCGCTGAAATTATGAACACGTGTCATAAAATCCTCCAAAATATTCTTTTGAGCAACTTTTATCACAATGCAGTTTTTCTGGCAAGCTTTTTTTTAAATATTTTTCACTTTTGCCTTATTTGTTGTATCACAGAGGATTAAGCACTTCATTTTTTTCCATAGATTTGCATGTTTTCAGATTTGCATCCACTAAAGAATATGTTGCTAAATAATTTAAAGCATTACATTATGTTGTCTTATAACAGTTAATTTTAAATTTAGCAGAAACCTGAAAATTACACCTAGTTGCCAAACTTAAGTAAAAACTATTTTGCTGTAAATTCAGTGCTTAACCAGATTAATCATTTGATTCAAAACATAAAATTGAGTCAGAATTTATTTCATATTCTGAGTATGTCATCATTGACCTGCAGATAAACCGAGAAAAAAGGTTATTAGCAATGACATAAAATCGGCATGGTCATATATAGGTTCTTCTTTCTTTCCGCTTTCATTCCCCTTATACATCTCTTTAATAAGGCTTAAATCTTTGATCTTTATAGTAAGTGTTGAGAGGTTTTCCCTCTGTTGTAAATTGACTTTTCTACAGGATAGATAAGAGAATCATTCGATATTACAATGGCTTTATACTTTGATTGGAGATAGACAAAAAGAGAAAGAAATCCTTCT
>JAGOCT010000408.1 GCA_017998585.1 Candidatus Cloacimonadota bacterium
GCTCAATATAACGGAATGACTGCTCCTGGCGTATAGATAAGTGCTGATAATTTTGCGTTGATGTCTAGTCCAAATACACTTTTACCAAAATCCTTAGTAATTGATAACAGCTCAGGAGGACAAGAATTTGTTTTTCTAGCGCCTGTTGTTTTAGTCGGTCCTTCTCCTATTGTAAATCATAGAAGAATTCATATTTTTGCACATAATAGTGGAACCCGTCCACATGGGAATCCTTCATCAAGTGTTAAGTATGCGTACGCTGACTTTATATCTAATGATTTTGATCAGGAATCGCTCAACCTTAACTGGTCTTATCAGACCTTTGACTATCTGGATGCGATTCATAACACACCGTTGAATGCCCGTGCTTATCCTTCTTTTGCCGTCAAAGATAATAAAGTGGTCATTGGGGGTTTTGTTCGTGCTGATGAAGGGATTACTGATTCAACAGGTGCTCTGCTATATCCTGCTCATAATACCTTTTTTCTTGTGAATGATAATTATGGAACTGGATCCTTTAATACTTATATTGAGAATACCAATCGCAATGTTGAACCTCCAGTTAATGAGGATGGCAGTATATATCCTGCTGGTTATTCAGATTTTAGAATAGAAGACTCACATTCCAGCAATAGAGAACTGGTCTTTGATAATAATAACCGTGTCCATTTTACAGGTACTTATGTGTGTACTTTTGATGATGGCAGTGGTCTTGATCAGAGGAAATACTGGCCTCTTACAAGCTATGTAAAAGATATCAGGTTTGATTTGGACACACATCAGTTTTATGTAAGCGATGTATGGCCAAAAGGAGATTTACCTGATGATGGATTATTGACCATACCCTGGGATTTTGATGAGAATGGTCTTCCAGATTACTATAATAATAGTACCTGGGTTTTTTCTCATGAACAATATCCTTATCCTTATCACTCTCCGGATGATGCTTTTCATTATAATTATTCTCACCAGACAAAAGCCAATCAGAATGGTTGGATGGCAATGATTTGGAGTGACACTTATAAAGCATATCAATATCATGAAAATGCAAACGATAATTTTCAAGCTTTTGCCAGTGCACCTGAGGTTTATATATGTTTTTCCAAAGATAATGGTAACTCATGGAGTGGACCTTTAATCTTTAATGCTGTAGCAGAGGATATCAATTATCAACCTGTCTTCCATAATATGATTCCTACATGGTTTTATCTGGCACCAGAAATTGACATCATAGATAATGACTGGGGGAAAATTCATCTTCTGTTTATGAAAGATAATTCGTATGGTTCATATATACAAGGAGATGGGGAGAATACCGGTGGCAGATTGATGTATGCGTCAATGAAAGTAAAATTTTCTGAGATAGCTGGAACAAATCCTCCAGAAAGGCATTTCGTGCCTGTCTGGACAGGAAATGGTTATCAAAACATGAGTATATTTGTTAACTCAGCTATGATTGAAAATACTGAGATTGAAGTAGGAGACGAAATAGGAATATTTGATGGTCAGCTTTGTGTGGGTGCATTAAAGAAAACGAGTGCTAATCTAAATACTTACTCAATCTATGCAGCCATGAACCATCCTCAGACAACTGCTATTGACGGTTTTACACCCGGTCATGAGATTACATTTAAACTATGGAAACATGTAACAAATAGAGAGTTTGTCTGTGATCAAAATGAGGTCGTATATATCAGTGGAGACAGTGTTTTTACAGCTAATGGTCAATGTCATGTAAATCTCAATATTGATTCATCATACAATCAATTGATTAATCTGAAAAATGGTTGGAATCTTGTTTCCTTTAATAATCAAAGCAATAACATGACAATCCCTGATATATTTTCTGATTTGATACAAGAGAATCATTTAATGTGTGTAATGGATGAAAATGATCAAAGCTATGAGTACCAGAGTAATGTTTCTCAATGGGTAAATCAAATAGGTGCTTATTCTATGGAAGAGGCTTATTATGTGAAAGTCAATGATGATTGCCAGCTCAATCATCAGGGCTATTCAGTTACTTTACCTCATATTCATTTTTTATCAAGTGGCTGGAATCTGATGTATTATCCTTATCCTTATTCTCAGTTTGCCATGCCTTTGTTGGGAAATGTGATTTACTATAACAGACTAGTCAAAGTCATGAATGAAAAAGGTCAGACGATCGAAAACTTACCAGAAATCGGATGGGTTAATACCATTCAGAACTTTTATCCTGGAGAAGGTTACGCAATCAAATTGAATTCAGGTTTTAACTTTGTATATCCATATCAAAGAGCTGATGAAATACATTTACCCGTAAGTACAGCTGTGAGTACTGAAAGAACAGAACATTTTATACCTGTCTGGACAGGTAATGGATTTAAACATCATAATTTCTATATTAAGGCAAATGACTTTTTGAATACAATATGTCAGCCTGGTGATGAAATAGCCATTTTTGATGGCGAGAATTGTGTTGCTGCTAAAATGGTAAATGGAGGAGAAAGCTTTTATTCTCTGATTGCCAGCAGACAAGATGAAGATTCAGAGATTGTAAACGGATTCATCCCAGGGCATCAATTTATTGTGAAGATTTTTAGAAATCAGCAGATAGATATGGCCTTTTCATGCGAAGTATTAAATGGGGCAACTGTTTTTGAGCCCAGAGGTACTTCTTTTTTAACAATCAATAGTTTGAGTTCAGATGATCTGCTTCATTTACCAAAAATAACAGAGATTAAATCAATATATCCTAATCCTTTTAATCCCACTACAACTATTCAGTATAGCTTACATAAGAATGACAGGGTTGATATCAGCGTCTATAATGTAAAAGGGCAAAAGGTTAAAACTCTGT
>JAGOCT010000409.1 GCA_017998585.1 Candidatus Cloacimonadota bacterium
TGATTATCAAAAAGTTCTTAAAGCCGAACGTGTCTTTGAAGATGCGATGGAAAGATATATGATTCCGCCTGAATCCAGAGAGACCTCTCCTTTAATTGTCCTCTCCCCTATGCCTGGTGGGGCATTAACAGCAAATACCATGATGATGCGGGATAATAAAACGCTGCATCTGTATCCAAAAGTGATTGAAGAAATGGCTGATGTCGTGGCAAAAGGCGGTTTTGGAACAAGCGTTACACCTGTATCACAGTTCTATTTTCAACAGGCTTATATGAATGTTGTCATGGGAAAATGGAAAAAAATAACAGATGGATACGGCAATATGGTTTTGGGTTACTTTGGCAAGACACCCAGACCAGCTGACCCTGAAATCGTAAGAATTGCTTCTGAACAACTTAAAAAAGACCCGTTTGAAGGAGATCCGATCGATATTCTGCCACCGGCTTATGAAAGCAGTAAACAAGTCATTATCGACAATAATCTGGATGCAAGTGATGAAAATATTTTTATCTATGCAACCTGTAAAGATAAAGGTCTGGAATTCCTAAAAGGGAATGCGCCGCTTTCCGTTTATTATAAAGAAGAGGTTAAACCTGAGCCTGTAAAAGTATCTCCACCTACTCCTGAACCAACAAAAAAATCTCTGTCTCCAGAAAATCTGATTGTAACTGTCAATGGCAAACAGTATCACGTTCATGTCCAACCGGATACAGGTGAAGTTCAATCCTATACACCTATCCCACCTTCAGCACCAGTAACTCCTGCTCCAGTTCCTCCTGCTCAAAAACCAGTTCCTCAACATACTCTTACTTCTGCATCAACAGCCAGTCCTTTACTTGCACCCATTCATGGCGTTATTGTAAAAGTACTGGTTTCAGAAAATCAAACAATCAATGAAGGAGATCTGGTGCTTACCATAGAAGCCATGAAAATGGAAAATGAGATCTATGCCCATAAATCTGGCAAGATTGACAAAATCATGGTTAATCCAAACCAAAATGTGGATGAAGGTCAAACCCTTCTCACCATACGATAATATTGCTCTGATAGCATCCTGTTTTCTGTAACTTGTAACTATGACGAAAGAAAGCAGGATGCTTATCCTATCCTTATACACTTAAAAAAAAGAGTGTTTCCGATTACCGAATCTTCTTTCAAAGCTTATTTTCTGAAATCAGTTTTACTTTCAAATGAGTTTTGCGTTTCATATCCATATACTTAACTTCTTTTTTAAGATATAATTATAACAAGTAGGCTTTAATTTTAAAAGAAATCATATCTTTTTCCTTGACAAAAAAACCAGACCTTATATTTTGAACTTATAAGTTGTGAATGCGCCCGTAGCTCAATTGGATAGAGCATCTGACTACGGATCAGAAGGTTTGGGGTTCGAATCCCTACGGGCGTGCCATTTAAACAGAACACCTGTTTTAAAGCCGATTAATCAGTTTTAAAACAGGTTTTTTGATTTTAAACAAAGAACTGAAATAGCAATCAAATTAAAAAAAATTAAAGGAGAACCTTTCAGCTCTCCTTTTACATTTTCTGATGAGACAGAATTACTTCATCATGATCATTTTCTTCATTGAAGATTGAGATCCAGAAGTCAGTTTGTAGAAATATACGCCAGAACCGGCTTTTTTGCCCTGTTCATCAGTACCATTCCATACGTATTGATGTTTACCGGAATTTAGGTTGGTGTTGCAAAGTGTTTTGACCTTTTGCCCTTTAAGATTGTAGATTTCCAAGCGGGTCTGAGCACTTTGAGTTAAAGAGAAGCTGATGGTAGTGGAAGGATTAAAAGGATTTGGATAATTTGCATTTAATACGAATGAGGCAGGTGTTGGCGTAATATCAACTGATGTAGGACCAGAGGTTCCTTCAATTTTCATCATGGAGTCTGTAACAATCCAGAAAGCTAATCCAACCCAATTATTTTGTATCATATCCCAGCATTTTGGTGTATCACCATGTTCTGTTCTGGATCCCCATGCCATCCAACAGTTCATGTAAGAATCTGAAATTGGAGATAATCCAATCCAGTATTCTCCGGCACTAAGGCTCACATTTAAACTATCTGCATAAATTCTGACAGCATCTCTTGTCTCTCCGTTATCCTGATCAGTTAAAACAATACTTTCTGATGAAACAGAAACGGCAGTAGCATATAACATTGGATTAATATTCCCTAATGATTTTGAAAATACAACTAAAAATGCGGAATCTGCAACAGGAGATCCCATAGGACTGAAATAATTTGATATGTTTTTGATTATCCATCCGTTTTCAGATACAACAATGTCGTCAACCACAACAAGCCCGTCGTTTAATGATGGCCAGGAAGTAGCGTTTAAAGCTCCTGTTGAGCTGTTTAAACTGGTGGCTTCATAAAGAACATCAGCGAAGAGACCTGATATACATACAATTAGTAATGCAATTACACTGGTTAACCTGATTAAAGCTGGTTTCATTTTCATCATTCACTCCTTTTTTAATACCATTTATTTTGTATCTTGTATTATTTTAAAGTGATCATAAAAATGAAGAGTATATTATGTCAAGAGAAAAAACACCCCTTAAAGCCGTACAAACATATATTGCTGATATTAATACAGATAATAAATGTATATTGATCCTTTCAGATCGCCTTACCAGAATATATATAACTGATGATTTAGTCATCCAGGTCAATTTGCTGCCAGGGGATGGCTTTTTGCCATCGGGATTCAAATATCTCTTTCATAAATGCAGCAATAATAGGCTCATTGAAGAACAGAGTATTCATTTTACCTGGAGATGGATCATTCTGACTGAATCCAAGTGCACATATCTGA
>JAGOCT010000410.1 GCA_017998585.1 Candidatus Cloacimonadota bacterium
TTTTGAAATTATCTTGCTTTTTTTCAAGAAAAATCTATCAAGTATTCTGATTTTTGGTCTGACACAATGATCATAAGAAATAATAATCATTACCCTACAGCCCTGAAAGGGCATCATATGAGTAGCGCATGGATTGATCCATGGGGAACCGGTTGCCTTCCCCACACCGCTCCGGAGGAGCGGAACGAACTCACACAAAAATATATCTTTTATCATAATCCACACCATGTGCTTCCAATAATTCAATAAATTCTTCGGTAAATGATTTCTTTTCATGATGTTTTTCCTGATTTTCGATATAATGATACACCTTATCCACCATTGAACGACTTACAGAAAAAGCACCATAACCAGATTGCCATTCAAATTTTCCTGCAACCCAGCCATTCTTGTTGATGTGTCCGGAAATTCCTGATTTAATATCTCTGACCAAAGATGACAAATTACAATCAGCCTTGTATCTGAATAACAAATGAACATGATCTGTCATACCATTTATCAGAATGGGATGACTACCTGAATGTTTTATAATCCCTGCTATATATTCATACACTTGTTTTTGGTATTCTGGTTTGATCAGATTCATTCTGACCTTTGTAGCAAAAACAACATGTACATACAATTGGGTAAAGGTATTCGACATGTTCATCTCCTTTCTTTTCTTTCGCCCCTGACGGGGCTCTGGATGTGGGGTCCCTTCTTACCCAGAGCTGACGCTCTGGGCTAGGATTCTTTCGTTCCTCCGGAACTCTGCATTGTCATATTATCCATTTTCCGTTTTCATTACAACGAATATTCTTTCAATCCAACGGAATCGTGCAACATCACATTACCAATCATCACACTCTTTTCCGGAGTATTCTGCTTTTTCCGTGGTCGTAATATTGAGGGCTTTGAATTAGTCATTATAAAAAAAACAAAGGTGGTATAATATCATTACCTGGACAAAATATCACTTTTTTGTCTTTTTGGCAGAATTATTTTTATTTAGTTTTAAATATGAGGGGTTTTCCAAAAAGTACGCAGAAATAAATGAGAAATTTTAAAACCACAACCGGGTTATTTTCGTTCTACAAACATTTTGCTTGAAGAGATGTTGTAACGTAGCTACCAGCTTGCGATATTAAACAAGCAGGTTGCTTGTCCTACTTTCATCTTGTAGTACGACTAAGGACGAACGGTGCTTCGCTTCGTTCGTCCCTATAGCCCCCTTTTAATCTGGCTGTTTCTAAAGCCTTCATTTTTATGCTTTTTTAAGATGGTTTAAGAAATAAAATCTTTAAAATCAGCGTAATTATATGTTGTTTCTTAGATTACATAGTGTGTGTTATAAGAATAAACTTAAAAACAAAAAAATAAAAAAAACTTGCTTATAAATATTATGACTGTATAATCTGGTCAACGTGTAATAGGTCATGAACCTGGCGCGGAGTTTAACATATACAGTCATAAGTTCGATGAACAACTTGGTACTTGATACCTCATTTATAAGTATGAACTAAGGCAAGAAAAGAGGGGAAAATGAATAACTACTTTATGGGATTGGATGTCTCAAAAGGATACGTTGACATAACAATTGTTGATGAAAATGGCAATATTGCCGGCACATTAAACAGGCTTTTTGATGATTATACTGGTCACAAGTTACTACTTGATTATCTGGATAATCTGAAAAAGCAGAAGAATACTGTTATATATGCCGCATTAGAGCATACCGGAGGTTATGAAGTTCATTGGTTAAAACTTCTTCAGGAAAATGCGGGTCTTAAAGATACTACCTTTATTATTAATGGTTATCGGATAAAGCACTTTCAAAAAGCCATAAACTATAAAAATAAGACCGATGCAGTCTCCAGTCATGTAATAGCACAATTTATAAGGACAAATTTCAGAGAACTTAACATTGCAAAACAATCAAACTATTACCATTATAAAAAGCATTACTATTATCTTTTTGAACTAGAAAAAGAACAAACACAATATATTAACCGGCTAAGATCTTTATTATATGAATCTTATCCTGAATTTCTTACTGTTATGCCTAACAAATTTTCTCCGACTATATTAAATTTGCTTATCAAGTATCCTTC
Source organism: Candidatus Cloacimonadota bacterium (assembly GCA_017998585.1). The sequence goes on from JAGOCT010000410.1 coordinate 2,091, forward strand.
AAGTAAGTCATTTTTAGCAGCCAAAGATAGTCAGATATTTAAAATTAAATATCTAAGAAAAAAGATGATAGCTGATTTGCAAGATATTTGCAAGAAATCAATCCTAGTTAAAAACAAGGATGATGAAGCAATAGAAAAACAAAATATCCAGAATATTGCTTCAAAAGTATTAGGGTTAGAACATGAAATTAATGAAGGTTTTGAAAGGCTTAATCATATAGTAGATCAGCATCAATTGGAGTTATTATGCACGATTCCTGGCATTTCAAAAACATCAGCAATTGGTCTATTGCTAATCATTGACGATATTAAAAACTTTGATAATCCAAAAAAATTAGCAGCCTATTTTGGAGTTCACCCTGTTCAATTTGATAGTGGAGATGTCCAAAAATCTAAGATGAGTAAACAAGGAAATCCTTTTTCCAGAGCAATCTTATTTAATAGTTGTTATCAGATGTTTAGGAGTGAGTCTCCATTCCATGAGCACATTAAACATCAGGCATTACTATTACAAGATAATAATATGAAAGCTATAGGTAAATGTATGCATTTAATGTGCAGAATCGTGTGGGCTTTACTTACATATAATACGCCTTTTGATATGGAAAAATTCAAAAAGGATAGGTCAGGCAAACAAAAGTCAAAAAACCATCAAAAGATAGACTTCAATGTTGATAATATCAATAGCAGTGATGATATTAAGGCTCCTATTTCTAAAAAAACAAAAAGGATTATTGACA
>JAGOCT010000411.1 GCA_017998585.1 Candidatus Cloacimonadota bacterium
AAAGGCATTTGTCAAGATGATTTTCAAAATCGACAGAGAGATTTCTTAACTGCCATTTAAAGTGAATGTTATTTCAAAAACTGCTCCACCATTTTCTTGATTATAACAGTGAATATGACCTTTAAAATTGTCCACAAACTGTTTTACAATTGCCAATCCCAATCCCATCCCTTCTCCAGGCTTTTTGGTTGAATAAAACGGATCAAAAAGTCTTTCTGAGGTTACCTCAGGAATACCAGGTCCATTATCTTTTACCTGGATTAAAATGCTGTCTTTTCGTAAAGCGGTATGAATGATAATTCTTTTGTCTTGTTGATCTGATTTATCCAGTGCATGCATAGCATTGAGACATAAATTCATAATAATCTGTTCTAAATGTATGATATCTCCCTGTAACTGAAGATCTTTTGCTTCTTCAATTAAATCAACTATAATTCCATGTGAACTCAACTGAGAGCTAATCATATCCAGTGCATTACTTATTGCCATACTGATCAGAAACTGATGATGGGATGCCTTTGCATTTGGCACCCAAAAAGATCTCATGTGTTTTATTATTGAGTCAATTCGATTGACAGCCTGAGTGATTTTGTGAATCTTTTGCAAAAAAATATCAGGTAATAAATCTGGATTTCGCTTATTCCAGAACAAGACGCCATCTGCCAAAATTTTGATAGCATTAAGTGGCTGATTAATTTCATGGGTTATCCCTGCAGCCATTACGCCAATTGATGCCAGCTTTGAAGAAGATTCAAGCAATTTAATTGTTTCTATGTTTTGTTTTTCGGCTTCAATCCTCTGTTGATTAAGCATATATCTTTCCCATGCATTCGCCAGCATATTCGAAATGGTATTGTAAAGACTGTAGTGTTTTGAATCTTTCATGCCAGCCATATCTGATTCGAATAGTAAAGCACCATAGACAAAACCAGATATCTTGATTGGCATTAATACGATAATATTTGCATACCGGCTTTTAATAAACGATTTTGTTATATCAGTAATATCATCTTCACAAGAATAATAAATAGATTGATTATTCTTAAGCGTCATCAGCATCTTATTTATTAAATTCCGATAAGAGTCATCCACAGGTTTTTCAAAAAAATCAATTTTACGATTAATCATTTCAGTATACTCTTTTTGAAAGGCATAAAATCCTGTTTTAGTCAAATGCATTGTAGTTTCAATAATATTCAGCAGATTGTCCAGAACATCAAAAAACTTATCAGTAGAATTCAGAATCGTAGCAATTGTTGAAAGCAACATTTCATGCTTTAATGCTATTTTAACTTTTCTATGTTCTTTCAAAAGCAACTTTTCAACTGCTTTTCTTTCACTGATATCTCTGATATTTGCTGAGATCAGCGATCTGTCTCCAATTTCTATTTTTTGTAGAAAGACTTCTGTATCAAATGAATAATCTCCTTTAGGAAGCTTAACACGCCATTCAAACAGCTGACTCTCTCCATCTAACACCCTATCCCAAATTCGAAGTATATCTTCCTGATTATTTACCGGCGAGGAAAAATCTATAAAAATACGATACTCACGAAGCTCATGTTTGTTTACTTTAAACATTTCCAGAAAGCGGTCGTTTACATCAACGATGTTTCCTCCTGTATCGTGTAGAATAATGCCATCATAAGTAGAGTTAAAGATCGTTTTAAATAATTCTTCAGATTCTCTGAGTGCAATCTCTGATTGTTTTCTAAGTTCAATTTCATTTTTTAACTGCGAGTTTGCTTTGTACAGATTAGATGTTCGTTCTAACACCATATCTTCCAGTTTGTTACGATACTCCCAATTAGATTGTTCAATCTTCTTTCGTTTTGAAATATCAATAATAACACCGACTATTGCACTTGCCTGTTGTTTTGTATCAAGTATAATAGTTTTTCGAAAAATAACATCCAGGGTTTCTCCGTTTTTTCGCGTTATTTTTCCTTCATATATCTGAATATGAGGTCTCTCAATCAGCTCTTTATCCCGTTGATCGTATTCTTTTGCCTGTTCATAAGGAACAATTTCATACACTGTTTTTCCTATCAGCTCATGTTCTTCTATCCCCATAAAATCAGTAAAGTCAGGATTACAACCGATAAACTGCCCTTTTGTATTCCTTAAAAATATGGGGATAGGTATCCCGTTGACTAACTGCCTAAGAGTTACAGTTCCCTGAATTGCGAAATTTAATTGTTCTGCATTAATTTGATATAACTTCCAGAAGTCTGGATAATGATGAGTTTGAGGTGGGACATGATTATAAATAATTAAAGCATTTAATGTACCTTCTTTTACTTTATCTGTGGAATCTACTCCCGTAATAATTTCTTCAATTTGTTTTTCAAATGAGGGTATTAACTTCTCCATCAAATGTGGACTACATAGCACTAAATCCAGCTGGTCCATCATCAACTCCTTTTAATATGTTCAGTCATTCACTTATTGTTAAATGATGATTCTAAAGACAAGATAATTTTAAAAAATCAAAAAGTCAACGTAAATAATGAGAGTTTTTTCAATTTTTAGACTTTTTACTTGACAAATATACTTAATACAGAATAACTAAGACAAATTTCTAGTAAAGAAGGTAAATATGAGAATTTTTAAAACGGTTATTACTACCACACTTGCAATTTGCTTTTTTAGCGGATTGTTTGCTCAAAAAGAAAGAAACGGAGAAATTGCCGGTAGAATAGGCTCAAAGACCTACACTTATGAAGAATATAACAGCATTTTAAACAACTATTATCAATACTGGCAAAAACAAGGCGTTAAACTGACTGATGACAAAAAAAAGGAATTAAACAATCAGTGTTGGGAAGA
>JAGOCT010000020.1 GCA_017998585.1 Candidatus Cloacimonadota bacterium
TTTGGCGGTTTCTTTCCAAATGTCATTAAATACTTCTGTAGAGCCAGTAAAATGAATACCGGCAAAATGCTTGTTGTTTAAAGCAATTGAAGATAACTGGCTTCCTCTGCATGGTATAAAATTGATCACACCATCAGGTAAACCGGCTTCTTTATATAATTTCATGAGGAAATAATTTGACAAAATAGATGTCGATGCAGGTTTCCAAATAACGACATTGCCCATCATAGCAGGAGCTGATGCCAAATTAGCAGCTATTGCAGTGAAATTGAAAGGAGTAATTGCCAAAACAAAACCTTCAAGCGGTCTGTATTCCACTCTGTTTTGGTAATGAGCATTCGATTCTGGTTGTTCTTTATAGATGTTTTCCACATATTTTGCATTAAATCTGAAGAAGTCAGCGGTTTCGCAGGTGGAGTCTATTTCTGCCTGATAAATATTTTTGGATTGACCAATCATGGTCGCTGCATTCAGAATATAGCGATAATTGGTTGAAATCAGCTCAGCTGCTTTTAAGAAAATAGAAACACGGTCAAACCAGTCCAGATTTTCCCATTTCTCTTTTGCTTCCATTGCTGCTTCAATCGCCATATTTATCTCTTTTTCTCCGGCAAGACAATAAGTCCCTAACTCATGTTTTGTGTCATGAGGACAGATAATTTTTGAAGTGTTTTCAGTGAACACCTCTTTCCCATTGATAATAAGGGGGATGTTATGTTTTGTATTCCAGATGGAATCATACTCCTTATATAACCTCTCTAACTCTGGTGAGCCTTTTAAGTATTTTAAAACCGGCTCGTTAATCGGTTCATTGACCGAATATAATGCGTTCATTGTGTACTCCTTTCCAAGCACGGGAGGTTGACCCTTTTCAGGTGTCAGCCCATTGGTCTTTCAATCATGACTCATTCTGTTTTAGATTGATAGACTTCAGAGATAATCCCTTTTTAAAATAATTGCAGTTTTTGTAAAGTAATTTTTTGAATTTTGCCTATAGACCCATAAATTAGCCTATTTAAAAGGAAATAATGCGCTTTAATTTTGTTTTTGCTTATTTTAAAAAAATGATTATCTTTTAAAAAGGAGTTTATACTTTTAAAATAATATTGACAAAATTATATTTTTTAAAGTCATTAACTCATTAAAAACAGATTGCTAGAAAAGCAGTCTAAAGTAGAGCTTGTCGCTTATAGTACGTGAATTTTTGGCAAGCTGGCAGTTTGTGGTACAGAAGCTGTAAATCATCAAATAAAGGAGAGTCCATGAGTCATAAAGGAGACAGAGTCAATATTTGTATTGTGGGTAAGACCAATACAGGAAAGTCATCACTGATCAATGCTTTAACCGGTCAGTCTATTTCGATAGTTTCGCCTCATCCAGGTACAACCACTGATTCGGTAACAAAAGTGTATGAACTGATTCCGGTTGGTCCAGTTACATTTCACGATACTGCTGGTTATGATGACCAAAGTGAGCTTGGTAAACTAAGAATCAAAGCGACAGAAAAGAGTATGTGGAAATCTGATATTGTGATACTCCTTTTGGACGAAAGACCTGTCAATGATTTTGATATTCACTTTTTAACCAGGATTCAAGGAAAAAAAGTGCCCTACCTGATTGTTCAAAACAAGTCGGACTTGCCTGAGCATCAATTAATCGCTGAAAATCAAGAAATGATCAATGAAGAAATCATACCGGTCAGTTCAGTAAATAATAGCCAAATCGAATTACTAAAAGAAAAACTGATTCAAAAAATAAGTGGTATATACGAACAGCGACCTACGATTACTGAAGGTTTAATCAAGGCAAATGATGCGGTTATTTTAAGTATCCCGATTGACAGCTCAGCCCCAAAAGGCAGGATTATTCTACCTCAGGTGCAGGTATTAAGAGAAATACTTGATTTAAATGCAGTGGCAATTTGCGCACAACCAGCCGAAATCCCTGCAATGCTACAAAAAATGGGTAATCATGCCGATCTGGTCATTACAGACTCGCAGTGTGTCGAACTGATCAATCAAATCGTTCCCGATCCCATAAAAATCACAACATTTTCCATTTTGATGGCAAATTATAAGGGAGAATTGGATGTGATGCTCCAGGGTTTAGATGCGCTGACTCATTTACAGGATGGAGACAAGGTGTTAATTGCTGAAGCCTGTTCGCATCATGTTCAATGTGATGACATTGGCAGGCATAAAATTCCTAAATTACTGGAAAAATTTACAGATAAAAAAATACAGTTTTCATTTGTTAATGCCTATGATTTTCCTGAAGATCTCGAAACCTATCAACTGGTTATCCATTGCGGTGCCTGTATGATTAGTTTCAGAGAGATGAAAAGACGTATCAATGAATGTCAGCGTCTTAATGTGCCAATTACGAATTATGGATTGTTAATCAGTAAAACACAGGGTGTTTTAGATCGTGCAGTCAAAATATATAGTAAAAACAATGAAGGAAACAATTCATGAACCCAAATGTAGAAATAGTCAATAAAGCCTATTCAACCGGATTACTGGAAAAGAATGAAATTGTCGCTTTACTCAGTGATTCCAATATCAACTCTTATTTGTACGAGAAGGCAGGTCATAAAAAAAACGAGATATTAGGCAATGAAGTGCACTTGCGCGCATTGATAGAAATAAGCAATATTTGTAAACAAAACTGCCTTTACTGCGGTGTTAGACGTGATAACAAAGCGGTTCAGCGCTACAAACTGACTAATGAAGAAATTTTGAACTTAGCCAGAATTGCAAAAAAGAACAATTTCTACACAGTTGTATTACAGGGTGGGGAAAATGAGGTATATACAACTGATGAATTTTGTAAAATCCTTTCTGAAATAAAGCAAATGGATTTAGCGATTACGCTCAGTATAGGTGAAAAAACTCATGATGAATATGCTCGTCTTAAAGAGGCAGGTGCAGATCGTTTTCTTCTCAGAATAGAAACAACTGATGATGTTCTCTATGAAAAAATGGATCCAGGTATGAGTTTTCAAAACAGAATCAGATGTCTCAGAAATTTGAAGCATCTTGGTTATGAAACCGGCAGTGGCTCATTAATCGGCTTACCTGGTCAGTCGTTTGAATCTATTGCTGATGATATTCTGTTTTTTAAAGAGATTGATGCTGACATGATTGGGGTTGGCCCTTTTATTGCTCATCCGGATACACCTCTCAAAGACTGTGCAAATGGTGATCTTTTTTTAGCGCTTAAAGTCATGGCTATTATCAGACTTTTGATGCCTGATATTAATATTCCTGCTACAACAGCTATGGAAGCGCTTAACTCTGATGGCAGAATTATCGCACTGAAAAGCGGTGCGAATGTCCTGATGCTCAATTTTACAGATGAATTTCACCGTAATATGTATGACCTGTATCCAGGTAAACAGGAAGTGGCACTTTCTACCCGCTTAAATCTTAAAGAATTGAATGACCAGCTCAATCTTCATGGCATGAAAGTCTCTGAGCATAAAGGTTTTAGAAAGTTTGCAAAACCTCAGTGATAAAAAAGTCAATTGTACTGATTTGTTGTTTTCTGAGATCCTTTTTAATGGCTAATTGCCAATAATTGTGCATGAAATATAAATGGGAAAGAGTTACTTTTTCCCATTTTTTTAAAAAAAACATTGACATTTTATTTTTAATATCAAAAAATTGTCTCATACTGAGTAATCAGTAATACATTAAAATGGAGGATTTATGTATTTGAAAAAGACTGGAAGAAAATCGCTGTTATTAGTAACTTTTATCATGTTCGCAACTTTATTGGCTGCTCAACTTAAACGAGTAGAAACAACCTATCTTCAGTTACCAAGTGAAGGCATTAAGTACGAAAAGGTAGAGGTTTATGTTACACTCGATCAGTCTGCTTCAAGAGATTTACTGGGGAAATTTGGTGCTTTAGGGAAAAAAGCAGCAGAAGGTGTCAAAGATATTACTGAAGTTTATGATACATGGCCATTAGTACCAAAATTTGTTAAAAATCCAAATAAAGGTAAAGGTGTTTTAAGACTTGATCTGACATATAGCTGTGATGATCTGACTAAACCGATGACTGCACCTCCAGTAAATCAACAAAGAGGTGGTCACGTGGTGCCTTATAAAGTATATGCTAAAGTTAAAGTGACTGATCCAAGCGGTAAAGTGATTTATGATCGTAATTATGGTGTATTGACAGGTGAGTTCGTCAGTCAGACATATGAAGAAGCTAATCAGGCAAAAGATGGTCTTGGTACTTATGAAAAAGCCTGTATTCGTGGTGCGATGGCAAAAGCGCGTGCTGAATTTTTTGGAAGATATGGTTTTAGTACAATTGATGCACGTCTTGACTTAGGTCCTGTCAAAGATATTAAAGAGAGTAAAAAAGCAAGTGAAGGTGTCATCAACATATTCAAAGGCAAAACTTCTTTTGGATTGACTTTAAAAGAAAAGGAAATTGTAAAATCTTATGCTCAACTGATTGAAAAAGAAGTTGATAAATGCTCTCCAAAAACAAAATGGATTGCTTATCATAATCTGGCAGTATGTTATGCATGGCTTGAAGACGCTGTTAAGGCAAAAGAATATCTTGAAAAAGAATATCAGGAAGTTAAACCTTCAATTGATAAAGTTATCAATTTTTCTATCAATCGTAAAGGTGGATATACTGGCGGGGATGGAGATAAGTTTGAAGCATACAACAATATAGAAGAATTTGTTAACTATTATCCATCTGCAGCAGCAAAACACCGTCAATTATTGGTTTCATTATCTCGTCCGGTAAAACAGTTAGTGGACTTTTATGCAAACAATGACTTACTTTGTTCAATCTATGGTATCGAATATATGGTTGATTTTTTCCCATTCCAGAAATTCTTTACAAATCCTAAAAAAGTAACAACTACCATTACCCCTTCACAAGGTAATCCAATCATTGCGAAGCAGGAATTTGATAAATCAGGAAAAATAAAAGAAGTAAGAATTGAAAGTAAAACAGATGAAGGTAAAACGCTTGAAACAAAAAAACTTGTCGTAGATTATAATCCTGACGGATCTTATAAATCAATTACAGCTAAGGCATTTCTCATTGATAAGAGTAATCTGAGAAATTGGGATAACCCACTGGACAGAATGACCAAGGGACGAGCTGATGGTATTATAGATGGTGGTTTCTGGGGTGAAATCTTTAATAATAACTATGAAGAGCTTCAATTAACATTTGATATGGAAGGCAGAATGTATATTGAAGGTAACTCCTTCTTTTCAAGTGCAGATCCAATTATGAAACGTTTTGTTGGTGATAATGACATTAAACTGACTTCTGCAAATACAAAAAGTGAATTTTCAGCGCTTACTAACCTCAATGAACAAGGCTTAATTGACTTGTCTGAATGGAAAGGAGAAGTGGTGATGACCTGGAGTATGACCGGAGCAGAAAGTGTTACTTCAAAAGTGAATAAAAACTATAAAATTACAAAGACTGATGAAAAAGGATTTCCATTAATGTTGAATTACAATTATGAAAATAAGGCGAAATTCAAATCATCTAAAACTAATTGGAAAGGTATTGCTGATCGCTTCAAATCTTACGACAACCTCTATAATGAAAAACTCTCTGCTCCAAAAGTAACAACTAATAGCTTTGAAGTGCAGAAAAGCCAAAATTGGCCATGTAAATACACATTTGATGCAAAAGGCAACTGGATTACTGCAGAAATTGGCAGTATAAAAATCACAAGAGAAATTAAGTATTAATCATCCAATATACAGAAATACCTGTAAACAGAAAGCCGCAGATTTATCTGCGGCTTTTAAAATTCTAAGGCTTTTTAATTTAACTGATCTAATTCTTTTTTTACAAAAGCCACTATTTCATTCAGGTAATCTGCATCAAATTTGAAGTTTACACCGGCAATTTCATACAGTTCATTAACTGGTTTGGAGTATCCTGCTTTCAAGAAATTCTTGTATTGTTCAATTGCTTGTTTTGGGTTTTCGCGATAATTCTTATATATTGCCAGTGCGCCTAGTTGAGACATTCCGTATTCAATATAATAGAAAGGCACTTCAAAGATATGTAATTGAAGCATCCAGCGATTTTGTTTTTCAGCATCGAGTCCATTCCAGTCAATCCCTACATTGAACCGATCCATTAAGGATGCAAAATACTGATGTCTTTCATCAGCTGTGTGATTTGGATTGGTATAAATCCAGTGCTGGAAGGCATCAACAGTCATACACCATGGCAAAAACTCCAGAGTGCCTAGGATTTGCTCTTTTTTGGCTTTGATAAAATCCGCATTATCTGGATAAAATTCTTTCCAGTAATCCATTGTCATCAGTTCCATACTCATAGAAGCCAGCTCTGCAATCTCACTTGGTGTTGATTTATAGAATTCATTTGTAATGGAAGACATTGCCATTGCGTGCATCGCATGACCACTTTCATGAAGTAGGGTTGTTACATCATCATGTAAGCCAACTGAATTCATAAATATAAATGAAGAGTTTACTGCATTGATTGGATAATTGTAACCACCCGGTGATTTGCCTTTTCTGTTTTCTAAATCAAGATACTGACTGTTTTTCATTTTATTCAGTGTTAACGCGAAATCATGGTCAATCTGATCCAGAATATGGATGGATTTATCAATCAACTCTTCACTGTTTTCAAATGGTTTTAGTTTTTTACCATCGAGATCAACTGCAGTATCCCATGGTCTGACACTTTCTATATTCAATTTCTGGCGTCTTTCCTCTGTTTGTTCTTTTAAAAAGGGTAATACCGCTTTTTCTACACCTTCATGAAACATGAAGAGTGCCTGAGGTGTATAAGAAAAACGGCCTTTTTTCTGATGCATATAATCTCTGAAATTATCAAAACCAGCATTCTTTGCTTCTTCGATTCTTAATGCCTTCATCTCATCAAACAGCTGGTTAAATGTATCTCTGTCTTCAGCCAGTCTGTTCATTCTTAAATGCCATGCTTTTTCGCGAACAGCTCTGTCCTGCTCTTTCAGATAGACACTGAGTTGAGCCATGGTTTTTTCTTCTCCATCAAACATGACATTCATTTTACCATAAATAGTACCATATTTGGTTTCTAATTGAGTAATTTTCTCTTGTATTGCGATATTCTCTTCTCTAAACAATTCTATGTCATTGGCGATGATTTGATTGAGCAGTTTATACTGTTTTTCATTCAGTTCATTTCTGAAAGGGGAAGTGTAGAATTTCTTTTTTAACTCAAAATCGTATGTTTGCATGGGGGAGATGATTTTTTCCTGATATTCATTGAAAGCATTTAATAATGCTTCATTAGCAGAATCACAAGTCATTTTGATATATCGCCACGCCATTTCATCAGCAATCAGTTCATCAAATTCAGATTTTTTTTCTAAAAAAGTTAATAAATCTGTAGCATTGTTGATCTCCATTATCTGAAGGTTTTCAAGTTCAGCTTTTAGAAAATCCCAGTCATCTGTTTTAAAGGATTCATTATAGAATCTTAAAGTACGGGTTTGTAGTTTTTCGTTTGTTATCATTTCTAACCCCTTAGATTTTTTTTGAATCATTTAATAAAAGTACTCTATTCGTCAACTTAATTTTTTTTAAAAAAAACTTGCATAAAAACCGATATATATCCATATTGTGTTTTATGCGTACTACAAACATCATGTTTGTAGCCTTCTGTCAGTAGATTGTAAATATAACAGCTGATTTTCGCTGGAAACACATCATCATAAAAGGAAGAAATATGACTCAAAAAAAGAACTCAGTCATTATGATAGTAACGATTCTCCTCGTTGCCTTTTTTTATCATTTTTTTAATTATAAATATCCTAAAGAAAAACAGATTGTGGGAATCGTAAATGATCAGCAATTATTTTATTCTGATTTTGAAACTTTTGCTGATAAAATGGACATTGAAATCAACGAGAATACGCGTAATTTTATACTTGATAATTTAATTGCTCAGAAAGTCATTCTTGAATTTGCCGAAATTTCAGGTATTCGTGAAAAAGAATTACAGCCAGTATTTGATAAACAAAAAGAAGTCATTACCCTTAATCTGATAGCTGAGCGTTTTTTTGATTATCAGACTTACCAGTATATCAAAGTGTCTAACAGAGAGTTAAAAGAGTACTACCGTAATCATCTGTTTTACAAAATAAGAGCTATGAATTTTCCTAAAAATCAATCATCAGCATACGATAATGCTATGTCAGCTCTAAGACGCCTCAATGAAGGGGAATATTTTGTTGATGTTTATTCTGATGTTTTTCCTGATGATACAGGTAAAAATCCAGGTCTTGTAGGTTTAACTGATCTTGAAGATGCCACAGATTCACTTAAATATCAAATTCAGAAACTTAAGAATGCTGGGGATTTCTCTGGTATAGCTGAAAGTAAAAACTACTATTCGATTTATTATAGAGATAAAACGCCATCTTTTTCTGAAAGCAAAGACTATATTTACAAAAAACTCTACTACTTGAAAAAAGAAAACGAAAGAGAATCATTATATAGGAAAATCAATGATAGTATTACCCTGAACTATTATGCGATTAATAAAATGCTGAGTGATAGTTTGTCTTCTTACAATGGGGTTTTTAAGGATTATCTGGCAGTAAGTACGTTTAATAATCAAAAGCTCGAAATACCTGTGTTTTTAGAGAAAATAAAGCAAGATTATGGGGTCTATAACATCTTTTCTTATAATGAAAAAGAAGTTCAGCAATTTGTTCACAGTATTATTTTACAACAGGTTGTTTTGGATTATGCAGATAAAGTGAAATTTAAGGAAAATTCCTTTTTTAAGAAAGAACTAAGTCGAAAACTTAAACAAATGGAAGAGAAAATGGCTGAAGAAACGATCAGCTATATTATCAGCCAATACTTAAAAATTGAAGATCCTTCTATTAACGAAATACAAGATGAATACCGTAGAAATAATGAATTATACAGGAAACCTTCTTTATTTAAGGTGCAGGAAATTTATCTCAAACGTAAATCTCAGGCTGATAAAGTCCTGGAGATGGCAAAAAAAGGCTATGATTTTAACCAGTTAGTTCAGACTTACTCTGTAAATGAAGAAAAAGAATGGAATTTTGGCAAAACACCTTATCTTGATTCTAATGATCTGGGTCGTGAGTATCGTCTTTTTGAAAAATACAAAAAGGGCGATGTAATGGAATTAAGAGAAGATTTGGAAGGTCATTATATTGTTACAAAGATTTTGGATGTCCAGGCAGGGGCTCTTCCAGATATGAACAATGCCAGAAATGAAGTCATTAGTCGTATCAATTCTCGTAAAATCTCTGAAAAACTGGAAGATATCTGTAATGAGTATAGTATTCATACCCGTAAATACTATGAAAATCTTATTCCAAGAAAAAAAATGAAAACCAGAAAACTGCCTGGTTTTAAATAATACCGAGTTATGGAGATTACTCAGATAAAATAAGCTCAGCATATAGAATTACGCCTATGCTACAATCTCCTTTTTCATTTTATGTGATTTAAGTTTGTCGTGAAACTGACCTCAACTCATGATGTAAGATTTATAAAATAGGGGATTAAGTAGTAATAAAATGATGTTTGTCTGCTGATTTAAAGTTCTTTATAGTCCTATGTTGAAAGTAAAAAGGCAACTGCAAGCAGTTGCCTTTTAAATTGTATATTAGCAAGCTGTTATATTTGGTACTACAAGTATCTTGTTTGTAGCCAGATTGTCCGTAAACAGAATGCTTGCATATGTTTTTTTATCCCAAAATACCCAGTAAAACACCGGCTGCCACAGCAGAACCGATCACTCCGGCTACGTTAGGAGCCATCGCGTGCATTAACAGATAATTGGTTTTATCATACTGCTGACCTACAATCTGAGAAACACGGGCTGAGTCTGGAACGGCAGAAACACCGGCTGAACCGATAAGCGGGTTTATTTTTTCTTTTAAGAAGAGATTCATAAATTTTGCAAAAAGAACACCGGTAGCAGAAGCCATCATAAAGGAGAAACAACCAAGCGCAAATATCTTGATGGAGATTGGATTTAAGAAGACATCGGCACTGGTACTTGCTCCAACCGTAACCCCGATCAGAATTGTACAGGTATCGATAATGGCGTTACGGGCAGTTACTGCAAGTCGTTCTGTAACACCACTTTCTTTCAAAAGGTTTCCCAGGAAGAGCATTCCAAGCAGTGCCACACCGCCAGGTGCGATCAGTCCGGTTACGACGAAAGCGATAATCGGAAAGAGTATTTTTTCTCTTTGTGAAACGATTCGAGGTGTTTTCATTCTGATAACACGTTCTTTTGAATTTGTAAGCAGTTTCATAATTGGAGGCTGAATCACAGGAACCAATGCCATATAAGAATAGGCTGCTACTGCAATAGGACCTACAAGATGAGGTGCTAATTTTGAAGAAAGGTAAATTGAGGTTGGACCGTCAGCACCACCAATAATACCAATGGAAGCTGCTTCAAGGACATTAAAACCTAACAACATAGCACCAGCAAAAGTAGCAAAAATACCGAATTGGGCTGCAGCACCCAATAATATCAGTTTTGGATTGGCAATCAGGGTCGAAAAGTCTGTCATTGCGCCAATTCCAAGAAATATAAGCGGAGGATAAATACCCTTCAAGACACCAAAATACAAATATTGCATCACAGAGCCTTGATTATAAACCCCCTGCATCATAGCAGAAACACCGGGAAGATTACCCAAAACGATACCAAATCCGATAGGAACCAGAAGAAGCGGTTCATAATCCTTGGCGATTCCGAGCCAAATAAATACAAAACCAATTAAAAGCATGGCTAAATAGCTTACATTCATCCAGGCAAAACCGGTCGTGTAGAAGAAATTGATTAACTCTGCCATGCTTAATCTCCTAATTCAATCAAGACTTGTCCGTCATTAACGGTTTCGCCTTTATTTACCAGGATTTTTTTTACTGTTCCGGCTGAATTGCTGTATATTTCAGATTCCATTTTCATTGCTTCAAGGATTACAACTGCCTGATTATTTTCAACTCTTTGACCTACTTGCACCTTTATATCCAGTACGATTCCAGGAAGAGGTGCAACAATTGTTTTTGAGCCTGTGGAAGCAGATGTCTGAGTTGGTGATTTAACAGGAGCAGGTGCTGGTTTTTGAGCAACCGGTTGGGATTTTGACTGAACAGGTGCTTGAACAGGAGTAGCCGGTTTATCTGCAAAAGCCTGAATAGTAACAAGTACATCACCTTCCTGAACAGGGCTTTTTTCTTTCACATTAATCTTTTGGATAATGCCATCACAATCAGCCATAATTTCAGTTTCCATCTTCATCGCTTCAAGGGTAACCACTACATCACCAGCATGTACAGTATCCCCTTCTTTTTTAAGGATATTGACAATTACACCCGGGATTGGTGCTTTAATATCATTGGATAATCTACCGTCAGTTCTCATTTTTGGAACTGAAGGGACGGGCTTTTCCATTTGAACGATTTTTGGCTCTGTTGCAACGTTATCAGTATTTAATTCAACAACGAATTCAACACCGTTTACATCCACTTTAGCATGATTACCTGTGAACTCAATTATACGAGCCTGGTAATTTTCATTATTTATTTTCATTGAATACTTTTTCATTTAGACTCCTTTAATTAACTTCTGCATTTATTTTGTTGGAATTTACTGTTAGGAAACTGAACCTTACCGGAAGCTTGCCACATACTGATATTTGCCCGTTTCCAGGTCAGCATAAGTTTATTCTCTTCTTCAAGTTCCTGTGTTCTTAAGTGAATAGCAGTAATAACTGCAACAATAGCAGCACTGCTGAGATCTTCAGGTCTTGGCGCTTTAATTTTTCCAACAGGAGTTTGAACTGAAGCAGGAGGAACAGTTTTAGAATGACCATGTCCTGAGGGTTTTCCAAATTTGGTAAGATGAATCATCTGAGTCAGAATTAAAGCCGTTATTGCCAGACCGGCAAAGACAACCAACATGCCAAGTATAGTCAGAATCGCACCAAACTCCATTTTTTTTGTACCGAAATATTCAACTTTTTCAATAATAAGAGATGGTTTAATCTTTAAGTCAATCAGAGTCTTCGTATAGTTTGATTTATCCTGAATTGGAAGATTAAGGTATTCAAGCAGTTTTTTTATAGGAATTTTATTTAATCTGGCACAATCAAAAAGAGCCATAGAATGATTGAATCCGTAAGTAATATCATCTTTATACTTTACAATATCTTCCGGATTGACCCTGAGTGAAGTCAGTTTTCTTCCGGCAATTCTGTTATCATTCTTATTGAGTTTGAAATGAGTCACAAGAGAATCTACAGACAGATCAACCACTTCAGCAGCCTGACCAAGCGTATAATTTTCAGAAATACCAAAGAGTTCTATCTGATGTTGAGCCACGACATCTGTTGAATCATTTTCCTGAGCTGAAAGCACATTGAAAGAAAACAAAATCAGAGTCATGATAAGGATTAAAAGGATTTTTTTCATAATTAGATCCTTTATAATGGGATATTTCCATGCTTGCGAGGCGGATTGGATTCTTTTTTAGTTGCAAGCATTTCAAAGGCTCTGATTAATCTGAAACGGGTATTTGCCGGTTCAATCACATCATCCACAAATCCTTTGGCTGCAGCATTATAAGGATTAGCAAATTTTTCACGGTATTCTTCTTCTTTTTGTTTTAATACCTGAGTCGGGTTCGCTGCTTCTTTTACATCTTTTCTGAAAATGACTTCTACAGCACCCTGAGGTCCCATTACTGCGATTTCGGCACTTGGCCATGCATAAACAATGTCAGCTCTCATGTGCCGGCTGTTCATTACACAGTATGCACCACCGTATGCTTTTCGCAGAATCACCGTAATTTTGGGTACAGTTGCTTCAGCAAAGGCATAAAGTAATTTTGCACCATG
>JAGOCT010000412.1 GCA_017998585.1 Candidatus Cloacimonadota bacterium
GTCCTGGGGGATGAAGGGAAAGCATATACACCCATGACCAGCGATCTTATCAATCAAATGAAAGACCTAATCTGTAAAGCGGATATAATTACACCAAACCTGACTGAAGTCTGTTTGTTACTGGATGAGCCTTATGTGGAATACCCTGGTTTAAATCAGATAAAAGAATGGGCAGTCAGATTATCTGAAAAAGGACCTTCTCGAGTTATCATTACCAGTGTACATGATCAGCACAATTCTAATTTGACCAGTGTCATTGCTTATACAAAAAAGAATCAGAAGTTCTGGAAAGTCTCTTGCAGTTATATCCCAGCATCATACCCTGGGACTGGAGATATCTTTACCAGCGTTCTGACCGGAAGCCTTTTACAGGGAGACTCTCTACCGATTGCAATTGACAGGGCAGTACAGTTTACTTCACAGGCTGTACGAACTACATTTGGAAGAGATTATAATATCAATGAAGGGGTTTTAATCGAAAGAGTACTTGATTGCCTTAAATCACCAGTCATGAGTAGCAGTTATGAAATGATTTAAAAGAAATTTTCTCAAAGAGAGCAATTTATTTATTGACACAATCAGTTAAAGTAAAAAGATGGTGATATGATTAATAAAGTGTGTTGGAAATTGAAAAAAGACAGTAAGATTATATGTCCCGACCGAAATCGTCGGGGAAACGATATGAAAGCATTTATCATTTTGATAGATGCTTTTTTTATTTTATAGCAGGGAGGGATTTAAATGAATTTGAGCGAAATCATTGCTTTAGCTTATGAAGAAGACATCGGAACAGGCGATTTAACTACTCAGTATCTCGATTTGCCCAAAAAAGAATCAACTGCTCACCTCATTGCAAAGCAGAATGGTGTGATTTGCGGATTGGATGTAGCACAGAAAGCATTTCATTATATTGACAGCAAAATTCGTTGGGTTGCCTATAAAAAAGATGGAGATCTTGTTGAAAAAGGCGATGTAATTGCCAAAGCAGAAGGTTATTCATGTTCTCTTCTTCAGGCTGAAAGAGTCGCTTTAAATTTCTTGCAACGAATGAGTGGCATCGCAACCCTTACCAGAAAACATGTTGATCTGATAAAGCCATATAATGCCAAACTCCTTGACACAAGAAAAACAACACCTATACTGCGTTCACTCGAAAAATATGCAGTCAGAGCCGGAGGCGCATATAATCACAGATTCGGACTATACGATATGATTATGATAAAGGACAATCATATACACGCTGCAGGCTCAATCACTGAAGCTGTCAGACGTGTAAAACGATTCAATACCAGTTATAAAATCGAAGTTGAAGTAAAAAATCTTGAAGAATTACAAGAAGCAGTTCAAAATCAAGTGGACAGAGTAATGCTCGATAATATGTCTCTGGATCAGATCAAAGAAGCCGTAAGGAGATACAGTGGTCAGATTGAAATGGAAGTTTCAGGAAATGTCAAGTTAGATACAATCGAAGCAATTGCCGCAACCGGAGTGGATTATATTTCAAGTGGTTCTTTGACCCATTCTTATCAATCCCTCGATATTAGTTTATTATTTAAGGAGTAATATATGAATAACCAATTAGAAATACTGATACAGATGCAACAGATTGATGATATCATTGGCCAAAAAGATATTATTAAAAATGCCCTGCCAAACCAGTTGAGTGACCTCATTCATCAGGTTGAAGTAACTGAATCAGATATGGCGAAAGTGATGAAAGATCTCGAAGCAAATCTTAAAAAACAAAAAGATAAAGAACTCGAGATTAAAACGAATAAAGATAATATCAAAAAGTACGAACACCAGTTAGATGGCATCAAAAACAACAAAGAATACAAAGCACTCAATAGTCAAATTTCTGCATTAAAAGATAAAACAGGAAATTTTGAATCAGAACTGATCAGCATCATGGATGAAGAGAGTGTGATTAAAGAAAAGAAAAAAGTAGCTGAAACAAATCGCGATCTGGCAAAAAAAGCACTGACCAACAATGAAGATAAACTGAAAGAAGAAATCGTCAAAGTCGAAAATGATATCGCTGAATTGAAAGCCAGAAGAAACAGTATTGCTCAACAAATCCCTATGTCCATGGTAAAAAAATATGCGCAGTTAATCAAAAACAAAAACAGAAAGGCAGTTGTTTTTTGCAATGGAAGTTCTTGTGGTGGATGTGGTTTTCATATCAGACCTCAGTTACTGATCGATATCAGACAAAATGACAAGATTAATTATTGTGAAAATTGTGGGCGTATTCTTGCACTAAATCCAGAAACAAAGTAATTGTTCATTCTGCAAAACGATCTTTCAGGTCGTTTTCTGAGTGATTCATTCGTTTTTTATAAAATAGCGTGATAAAAGAGAAGACTAAATGTCTGCTTGCGAAAGCGAGAGGAAAGTCCGAACACCACAGGACAGGATACTTCCTAATGGGAAGACCCGGTAACGGGTAACCAGCTCCACAGAAACAAACCGCCTGAGATTTACTCTCAGGTAAGGGTGAAATGGTAGTGTAAGAGACTACCAGTCATATCGGTGACGGTATGAGCTCGGAAAGCTTTATCCGGTGCAATACCAAATAGGGGTGATTTTGTGCTTGCACAAGCAGAATGGTCCGTTCTGCACATCATCCGGGTAGGTAGCTAAAACCGTCTCCTTGTGAGCCTGATGGATAGTGATATACGGTTGAGATGAATAGACATTACTTTGCCTTTTACGCAAAGAACAGAATTCGGCTTATGGTCTTCTCTTTTTATCTTGACTTTTATACATTGTCTTATATTTTGTCAATGTGTGCCCCCGTAGCTCAGTAGGATAGAGCAGTTT
>JAGOCT010000021.1 GCA_017998585.1 Candidatus Cloacimonadota bacterium
CATCGATGCAAAATCATCCTGACCTTCAACTGTTTTCATAATAAAGTGCTTATACTGCTTTTTTAAAGGTTTTCCATTTTCAAAAAAAACAATAGATGAAACAGTATCTGTTCCTTGAATGGTAGAAATATCCATACAAACCATACGACGAGGTAGTTTGTATAAATTGAGTTTATCTTTTAGCTCCTGAACAGGGAATATGGTACGACTGCTTTTTCTCAGATGAGAAAGTTTTTGGTTTTCAATATAATCAAAGGCATTCTTCTCTGCTACTTTGATTAACTGTTTAAATTCACCTCTCTGTGGAACAAGTATCTTTTTCTGGAGAAATTCCTGTAACTCATCCAAATTATCAGGAGCCTCCTGAACGATGATTCTGAATGGTAAATCATCTGTTTTGGGGGCATAATACTGACTTAAAAAAGCAGCAATAAGACTGCTTTTTCCTTCATATTCCGTATTTTTAAATGAGTAGATTTCTTTTGAGCTCATCTTACCGCTGATAATCTTTAAAACAGCAACAGCGCTTAGGTTTTCATCCTGATAAACAGAAATAATATCTCTGTTTTTCTCATCAGGAAAGTGCATTGTCTGAGATTTTTGAATTCTTTCAATTTCTCTGATTTGGTCTCTCAGTGCTGCTGCTTTTTCAAACAGCATTTCTTCTGATGCCTGATACATTTCATCTGTTAAATCTTTGATCAAATCCTGATTTTTTCCGATGAGGAAATTACTGATTCGTTGAATAATCCGACGATAATCACTTTTGGAAATTTCTCCAATACAGGGTGCCGGACACTTTTTCATCTGATAGTTCAGACAGGCTCGTTTGTAAATTACAGGAGATTCAGGGATGTTTCTGGCGCAGGTTCTGTGCGGAAACAGCCATTCAAGCGTTCTGAGCGTACTTCTGAGATACTTTACGTCTGTATAGGGTCCGTAGTATTTTGCCCCATCTTTGACAATGTCTCTGGTAACCATTATTCTGGGAAACACTTCATTGTAAGTTACTTTTAAAAAAGGGTACTTTTTGTCATCTTTTAACAAGATATTATAGTGAGGCTGATATTTCTTGATTAGATTGGATTCTAAAATAAACGCTTCACTCTCTGTATTGACAATGATATATTCCAAATCATCAATATTACTGACTAATTTTTCAGTTTTTACATCATTAAACTGACCGGTAAAATAGCTTTTGATACGGTTTTTCAAAACCAGTGCTTTACCCACATAGATAATCTTTCCCTCTTTATCCTTCATCAGATAAACACCGGGTAATTCGGGCAGTAAACTTAGTTTTTGACGGACTTTTTCAGAAATCGGCTGCATAGTCTTTGAGTGACACTATCCCAATATTCCAGTTTGAAAACAAAACCTAAACTAATAAAAAGAAATATCCATAATGCAATCATTGTGCATACTTTTATCAAAAGCATAATAAATCCGGTGGTAATCCATATTTTTGAGACAAAAAATACAACAGAATACAAAATGATCGAGATAACCAATATTTTAAGCAGATTTATTCTAATCTTATCTATTCTAATTTCTGGGAATCTCTTCAACAAAATAATCAGCATAATAATAAATTGCAACATGGCTGATATAGAAGTAGCAAGAGCCAAACCTGCATGTTTTAAAGGAAACATCAGTGCTACATTCAGGGCAATATTGGTCAGACACATGGCAGCAGCAATCTTGACAGGGGTTTTGGTATCCTTAGCCGCATAAAACACAGGGGTAATCGCCTGATTCAATCCATAGAAACTTAAGCCTAATGTATAACAAATTAATGCTTTAACAGTCATTTCTGTGGCACGACTGTCAAAAGCCCCCCTTTTAAATAATAAAATGATAAAATCACTTGCTCCGGCTACCATTAAAGCAGTTACCGGTAGCATAACATATAACATGAATAAAATAGAAAATCGTAATGTTGCAGATAATTCTTTCCAGTCTTTATTTATCAGACTTCTGGAAAATGAGGGTAAAACAGCTGTTCCTGCTGATATTCCAAAAATCCCCAAAGGTAACTGCATCAGGCGGTTACCAAACATCAATGCCGAGATACTGCCTCCGGGAAGAAATGAGGCTATCAGTGCATCCATCAGCAAGTTCACTTCTCTGATACCCAAACCCACCATTGCCGGAACAAATCGCTTCCATAACATCAACATCGCGGTTGTTTTGAAACGAATAATAACTTTAAAATGATAACCTGCCTTCTTTAAAAAAGGCAAATTGATGATCGTTTGCAATATACCGCCTGCAATGACCCCAAAAGCTGCATAATAAACGAGTTTGATCTGATCTTTGGTAAACCAGGCAGCGGCAAACAACGTAGCAATCCAGGCTATATTTAACAAGGCAGAAGATAAACCGGTTATAAAAAAATAATCATGAGAATTCAAAATGGCAATCATAGTTGATGATAAACCAATCAAAAACAGATAAGGAAACAGAATATAAGTGAGTTTCACGGCCAAATCAGCAGTCTTTACTTCTAAACCGGGATAGACTGAATGAACAATTAAAGGTGCTGCCAGAACACCAATTACACTCATAATCAGCAGAATAAGACTTAATACACTCAACAGATTAATCGCAAAGAGTATCTGGAACTTTTTACCTCGTTTTATGCCCATCTCATTATAAATTGGAACAAAAGCTGTCGATAAAGCACCTTCTCCAAACAATCTTCTAAGCAGATTGGGAATGTTAAACGCAATATTAAAAGCATCATTGATGTAGGATGTGCCAAAAAAAGCGGCCATTACCTGATCTCGTACAAGCCCGAGGATTCTGCTTAAGAAGACAGCTACCGACATGATGCCAGTATTTTTGAGAAGTTTCTTTTGTGCCTGATTATCGGTCATAATGCAACGACTTTATAAGTGGAAGTCCTCACCCATCCGCTAAATCCATTGGATAAAGAAACAAGTGTCCAGGCATTATCGACTTTATTGATTTTAATGATTAAGCCTTCATGTATGGTAAACAACTTGGTAAAATTTTCGCCCGGACCACTATAGGCATTTACTTTTGATGATGAGATTACGGCCTCATTATTGTGTTTGTAGTGATAATAACGTGTACCACTCCAGGTAATAAAAATGAGATTAAAAGCCAGCATAATTATCAAAAAAAGCTGTTTTGTATGAGTATATTCTTCACTTTTACGTATTAATGTATGAATTACAGTTACTAAGCCAGTGATTAAAATCAGTGTAATCCATGCTAATGAATTGAGAGAAAGAGATTGATAAGCTGTATTGATGATATTGTTCAAGAAATTCTGATTTTCGAAATCCTGTTTATCCAATGTAAATTTCAAAGCAAAATTCAGGTTTTTTTTTGCTAATGAATGGGAAGAATCTATCAGCAAAGCTTTTTTATAATATAAAATTGCCAGCCCAATGCGGTTTAAACGAAAATAGCAATTTCCGATATTATAATATATATCTGGATTCTTCTGGTTTCTCGTTTCTAACTCACTATACAAACTTAATGCTTTATCAAAATCGTTTAGCTTATATGCTTCTGTTGCTGAATAGAGTATTTTTTTTTCATTATCAACAGAGATAAGACTTGTAAAAATCATTATCATAAGACTAAATATTATCATTCTGGTACTCATTCATTAATCCTTTCAGCTCTACTTAATATGCTTGGTTAATTCATTAACAAGATTTTTTAAGTGCTGGTAATCTTCACGCAAATCTTTTTGCCCTTCAGTTCCAGGCATATATTTAAACTGAGTGCATTTATCCATAAAGTGATTAAGCTGAATATATAGTTGTTCATTATCAAGATGATGTTTAAGGGTATCAAAAATCTCATTTTTTGTACTGCCTCTGGCAATAGCAAGTTTGTCTGTCAGATACTGTAAGATACCTTTATAGGATGAATCATAAAATTGATTGTCTTGTTGATGTTTGTAGGCAAAGCTGGCATCTTTCAAATATTTCTTTAAAATACTACTTGCTTTTCGATGTCTCAGATAATCTAAATTTGAAGACAATTTATCTTGTTCCAGTTTATAAAAATAATGAGCGGGTATTGATAAAACAAGCAACAGTATTGCAAGCCAGTAAATTCCTGATTTAAACAAGACAGGAAAATCAATAAAGTTTAAATCGGTAACGATAAAACCAATATCGCTACCTTCAGAACTGATAATTTTTTGATTATTGGTAGTGGTAAGTACAATATTGCCTCTTTCTGCCTGCAATTTATACTCTGGGCTAGTCTTATTTACATATTTTTTTTGAACAGGGTCAAAATAGATAAATTCAATAGCAGGGATACTGTATAAGCCCTCATCCTGAGGTAAAAAAGCATATCTAAAAATTCTGGTAATCTGGTTAGCCTTATTCCCATCCTTTTTGTTTTCGGATTCAGGTCCTAATACTTTTAAATTTGTTATAGGAGGAAATTCCGGATTATTCATCTGATTCAAATTTCCTGAACCACTTATTGTTATCGTAAGGGTAGCCGTTTCACCCGCTTTGACAGTTTTTGGATTTAACTTTGTATTTATATCAAATTGACCAACAGCCCCTGAAAAATTGAGACTTGTTGGTACTTTTGGTAAGTCAGATACAGCGATATTGACTGGTTTTGATTTTAAGGTAATGGACTTGGACTGTGAGAAACCAAAAAAGCCTGTTGCAGGTAAAGCGACATCAGCAAATAATGTGAGAGAAGGAATCTGTAAATTTCCCGCTTTGTTAGCTGATAAAATGAGCTTACGTATATGAAGGGCATAATATTTTTTACCTTGCCAGGTTGTCTCAATCATTTTGATATTACCATCACCAGAAATATCTTCTTTCCAAAAGCCATTAAAAACAGGTTCTTCGCCTAATCTGTCCAATTGCAAATTGTAACGGGTATATAATGTATAATCAACAATAAAGGATTCATTCTTATAGACAGAACGCTTGGATGGTTCGGCTACAAATACAATATCCTCTTCATTAATTCTATCTGAAGTTTTGAACTGAGAAGCTTGAGGTCGGTTTGGAGTTGGATTTTGTCTTTGACTGCTTCCTTCGCTCACGATGATTTGTATTCCATTTGTTTTGAATATCTTACCTTCCGCTTTCACACTAATAGAGGGGATATTAAACGTACCCTTTTTTTGAGGTTGAAGGCTGTAAATGTAAGTTTTTTTCTTGACTGAAGTCATTTTACCATTTATGATACTGATTGATGTTGAAGAAGACTGACTGACACCTAAGTTTTCAAACGGTATATTAGGTAACAGGGGCTGTTCTATATTTGATATATCAGAAGCTGAAATTTCAATATATAACTGAAAAATATCATTCAATCCAATTTTATTTTGATCGACGTATGCTGAGACAGAGACATCTGATGCGATAAGTCCATTCATTATAAAAGTACAGATTAAAATTAATAAAATCAATTTCAAATCAAAATTGAATTTCTTTCTTATCAAGTTCTTCCATATCATGTTTAGATTCTCCTGCGGTTAGAAGTTTGTTCCAAACTGGAAATGAGGTTCCCAAATTTTTTCTTCAAAATTATATGCATAATCAAATCCTATTAACCCAAAAGGACTTCTGATTCTAACACCTAAACCTGATCCTTTTTTAAAATCAAGGAAATTAAAGTTTTCAAATTTATTAAAACTATTTCCAGCATCAAAGAAAGCCAGACCAATTATCTGATCTGTTGAAATTGGTACAGTGTATTCTGTAGAGAACAAGATTTCTCTTTTCCCGCCGTCAGCTGGTCCTATTGACCGGTCACCATAACCTCTCAAGCCGTCAGCGCCTGTTCCACCCAGATAAAATCTCTCATCAGGAGGAACATCGTTAGATGAGTTTCCATAAGACGTAACATATCCCATTCTCCATTTAGTTCTTAAAACTAATTTCCAGAATGTTTGTGTGTACCAGCTGACTTCAGCTATCTGTTTAAAATAATTGAAATCACCCCCCATGATGCCACCGGCTAATTCTGAATATAAAGTAACACGTGAGCCACTCATTGGATAAAAGACATTATCACGACTATCTCTGCTGATAGTAGCAGAAATTGAGCTGGTATTTTGCCAACCAGTAGAATCTAATTCAGCCAGGCTACTGGTATAGGAATCATTCCAATCCTGTATATTATACTTTTTTGAATAATAGGAATAGCCACCGACAATCCGACTATAATTGATAAATTTTAGAGGATAACCAATCTGTATTCCTCCACCATTGGTATAGATTTGATAATTAAAACTGTCCCAGTCTTTACGTGTATGGTAGAAATTGGTTCCTAAAAGTAATTTGGTATCATAAAAATAGGGATTGGTAAAACTGGATTCAATATTTTGAACGGATGCTCCAAATTCCCATTTTAAACTGCCTGTCCAGTTATTACCCAGAATGTTATTGTGACTAACGCTAAACTGTCCTATCACTTTATCCTGACTGTTATAACCTATTCCGCCATTTGCCTGACCAGAGGTTTTATCATTGACATTCAGATAGAGATCAATGTCTCCCTCTTTATTGATCGGTTGATAATCCAGTTTCATATCTGGTTCAAAAAAACCCATATTATAAACATTCTGCTGACTTTTGACCACAAAACTTTGTTTAAAATAATCTCCAGGTGCAATTTCCAATTGACGTCTTATCACTTTTTCTTTCGTTTTACGATTACCGCTTATATGTATTTTATGTATTTTTGCACGGTTATTTTCGTTGATTTCCAGCGTTACATTAACCTTATTATTATCTTTATTGATGATCGGATTAAAATCAGAATAGATATAGCCGTCTTCATAGTACATAGATGATATTTTTGAAAGTTGTTTATTAAACTCTTCCAGATTAAAAAGTTCGTTTTCTTTCAAAGTAATATTCTCAAGAAGCGCTTCACTGGTAAAGCGTTCATTTCCTGTAATTTGAACTGATCCAAAATAATATTTTATCCCTTCTTCTATTGTAATTGTAATGTCAATAAAACGATCCTCTTTTACTTCCTGGTCAATATTGACAATCTGAGCCTCCATATAGCCCATTTTTTTGTAAAGATTGATTATTTCAGACTGATCCTGTTCAAACTGTTCTTCTTCAAACTTACCGCTTCTAAACAAACTCTTAGCCTTGGTTTTCATCTTTTTTAGAATTTGCTTTTGAGTCAGATTCTCATTGCCCAAAACAATTATTTTTCGAACACTTACTTTCTTTCCTTCTTTAAAAATTATCTTCAAATCAACTTGATTATTTTCGTCACTTTGTGCATCATATTCTATACTTGCATTGTTAAAACCTTTGCTTTTATATTCTGCTAATATTTTTCTGTTATTTTCAAAAGCATTTGCTGATGACCAGTAACTCCCTTTTCTTAAAACGATAATCTCATCTAACTTGGAAGCGGATAGGACTTTGTTTCCCTTATAGCTGATTGATTTAATCACGGGCAACTCAATCACATTAATGAGTATTCTGATGCCATTATTCATTACTTCTTCATCAAAACTGACATCATCAAACACATTTAACTTATAAAGAGATTTGATGGATTCAGTAACCTTAACTGGGTCAATATAATCCCCGATTTTTAAACTGACAGAAGATAAGATTAGTTCATTACTGATATGCTTATTTCCTGAAACTTTAATATCTAATATTAAGTTTTCCTGAGCATAGCAACTCAAAGAGAACAAGAATACTAATATAAGAACCACGCTTGATTTTATACGCATTTAACCTCCATATAATGATATTGATTCATTTTAATTATCTATGTTTTTTCGTAAAGTCTTTTTTAGAAGAATGATACGATGCATTATCCTGACTTTCAACAAATAATTTGATTTTTCTTCGCCTTATACCAGACAAATGTTTTATGACTTTCCAAACTTGACAGTGAAGATCTTCTTCAGTCCCATTGTTTTCTAATGATAAATCTGATTTTTCTATTTTAACCGACAATGGCATTTGAGAATCTATGATACTTTTTGCATGATCATAACTATAATGATTTCGGTTGATCAATCTGTCAATCTGTATTGTTTGGTCAACATAAACCAGAACAATAAAATCAAAACAATCTTCCAGACTTGTTTCAAATAATAAAGGAACTTCAAAGAACAAATACTCAAACGAAGAATGGTTTACAACATCATC
The DNA here is from genome assembly GCA_017998585.1 of Candidatus Cloacimonadota bacterium. Next base: position 8,160 of record JAGOCT010000021.1, read on the forward strand.
CATTGCTTTTAAAATTTCAGGATGAACAATTTGATTTAACTTTTCAATATGATTTTTATCATTAAAAACGATTTGCCTTAGCTTATTACGGTCAATTTTCTTTTGACACAATATATCATTTCCAAAAGCATTGACCAGTTTGATACTGATTTCTGGTAACATGAGTACTTCATGACCTATTTGGTCTGAGAAGATGACTGTATGACCTTCCTGCTGGATCATTCTGCTGAAAGTCGATTTGCCTGAGGCGATTCCACCTGTAATGCCAATTAATATAGGTCTCATTTTTTCTCTTCGTCACTTAAAAATTGTAATAATTCTTCAATTGAGATACCTGATTTTATTTCTCCTCTCACAGTAAAAGAAATTCGACCTGTCTGCTCTGATACCACAATACAATATGAATCACTTATTTCCGTTATACCAAGTGCAGCCAAATGTCTTGTTCCCAGTTTATCACTATATTCACTGTTTTTTGAAAGAGGTAATACGACTTTTCCTGCATAAATACGATTATTTCGAATAACAATTGCACCATCATGTAAAGGCGTATTTGGCCAAAAACAAGTAACTAATACTTTTGCTGTGATCGCAGAATCGATCACTTCACCACTTGTTTGAATGTATTCATCCAGGATATGATTTTTTTCAAAAACAATTAGAGCGCCTATTTTTCTCAAAGTTAATTCATTGATCGCATCAACGATTGGATTATAGCTGGATATATGATTCTTTTTGAAAAATAGGTTTAGCATATTTTTATTCTGAAAAGACTGAGTCATTGCTCTTCTGATTTCTGGGGAGAAAATAATTAATAATCCTAAAATCCAGTAATCCTGAATCCCTTTTAATATTGCCAGAATCATTTGTAACTGAAAATAGGAAGCGATGAAGTATAGAAAAACAATAAAACTTAATGAGAAAATAATATCAAATCCATTATTTCTTTTAAACAGCTGAATAATCCCATATACAATGGAAGCTACAATAATGATATCCAATATATCTGAAAAACCAGGTATCAAGAAATTCATTGAATATCTCTCACGGTCTGTAATACGTTTAACAACTGTTTATGAGCTTCAATATCATGCACACGCACAAAATTAACACCCTTTTGAAAAGCCAATGCTGAAGTTGCCAAACTTCCCATTAATCTATCCTGTGGCTGAGAATGGTAGATTTGATTGATAAAGCTTTTTCGTGACGCTCCCAGTAAAACTGGACATCCCAAAGAAGTAAATGCTGAAAGCTGGTTTAAAATTATTAAGTTATCTTCAAGTCTTTTCCCGAAACCAATTCCCGGATCCAGAATAATTCTATGTTTTTCAATCCCATGTGCCTTGCAATACGAAATCCTTTCATCAAAAAATGACAGGATATCAGCTATTACATCATGATAAAAGGGTTCATTTTGCATTGTTTTTGGCATCCCTTGCATGTGCATCAGGATGATGGGTATATGGGGCTGTGTTTTAAGTACATCTGTCATTTTCTGATCAAATCTCAAAGCGGAGATATCATTGATGATATCAGCCCCCGCTTCTATGGAAAGACGAGCTGTTTCAGCATGATATGTATCAACTGATATGGGTATATCAGAAACTTTGCGAATTGTTTCAATGACTGGGATAACCCGTTGAATTTCATCATCCTCGTTTAACGGATCCGATCCAGGTCTTGAGGATTCCCCGCCTATATCTATCATATCAACGCCTTGCTTGATCATTTCCATACAATGATCAAGCGCTTTTTTGGGGGTATTAAAAAGATTCCCATCTGAAAATGAATCTGGAGTTACATTGAGAATTCCCATTAACCATGTCTTATTTTTCTCAAATGTCTTATCTCTGATCTTCATTATCCCTTGATTTTCTGATTGAAATGCTTGCATGATATCGATGATGGACTGTCTGATTTCTGACAAACCAAACCAGCTCTGTTTTTCTAATTTATGACTTAACTTATTGAATTGATTTAAACTACCGCTAAGAATCACATCACTGTATTCAGCTTTGCCAGTCACCACCCCTTTAGCAACTGCCGCATCGGCTCCCAATGAGAGCATCTCTTGTTTTAATATATTGGCCGCTGCCAGTTTTACATCCTTCATTTTAATATTGATATGCAGCATTTTATCTGCCATTAAATCAATTCCGGCTTCTGTTACCTCGATTTGTTTTAACGCTGTTTTAGCTTGATTTAAGTTTCTGATATCTATGGTATAATGCATCTGCCTGTACTACTCCATTTTAAAGTGAAAACTGATTATGCCCGTATTTTTTCTGTCTGATCGGTTAAATTTCCATTTATATAAAGCTTGTATTGATAAATTTTCAAATACAGGATCACTCTTTTTTATGATGACAATATCTCCCACACTACCATCAGGTAGAACTGTAAACTGCAATCGAACGGTGCCATCTTTTTGGATATTATCCGGATATTTTGGTAATTCTTTTTTTAAAATCTGACGAGATATAACGTCTCCTTCAATCTGAAAACTGGAATTCCCGTCTGAAATGAGGCCTGATCTTTCATTAGTATCGGTTGATAATCCGACCTTATTTCCAATCAGTAGTTCATTTTTTGACCCACTGGATAAAGAAGGACTGTTTGAAGCGAGCAATTGATCATCTACATGGCTTCTTAACAGGCTTTCATTCATTCGATCTGTTTTTTTGACAGGCAGATGATGTATTTTTACAGCATCTTCAAAATTGACAGTGGAACCAGGTAATGTAACTTTTGTTTGCGCATAAGCAGGAGAGGGTTTTTGTTTTCCCTTTTCCCCTACACGTGATTGAGCGGGGTCACTGGTTTCTGTTTTTATCTCTTCAAGTGCAATGACTTCAATCTGATCTATTTCCAGACGTTCAGGCATTTTTACGTGATAAAGCATTAAAAAAAACAGTATAAGCATATGAAATGCAATTGCAATCATCCAGCTCAACTGATTTTCTTTCATTATATACCCTCTGAGCTATGAAGCTTGGTTGCAATAAAGAAGCGTTTTGAGCCGGCAAGCTTTGTTACATCAATCAGTGCGATGATCTTTTTTAATGGAATTTCCTGATCTGCCTGTATCATAATGGCAACTTCTGGATTTTTTTCGATAATTTGTTTTAAATCATTGACAACTGTTTGCCAATTACTTTCAGTTTGATTGATAAATATTTCATCTTCTTGTGTCAAAATGAGATAGACATTATCAGTATATTCTTTTTGAGTAGAAGTTGATTCAGGTATATTGATCTTGACTCCATTGTTGGTCACATAACTCGATGAAATCAGCAAAAAAATCAGTAAAAGAAAAACCACGTCAGTCATCGATATGAGCGCAACTGATGTAATCGGTTTCTTCTTAAGCCTGAGTTTCATGATTTAATCCCTTTATCTGTAAAATGATATCATTGCAACTGCTTTCTATCTCATTTGCGGTATGTTCAATCTTACTAATCAGATAATTATAAAAAAGTAAACTGATAATACCTACGATTAAACCGCCCACTGTCGTCAGCATCGCTTCCCATATACCACCGGCAAGCAGCTGAATATCTACCCCTGCCTGAGCCTGTTGAAGCTTTATAAACACTTTGATCATACCGGTGACTGTTCCCAAAAATCCAATTAATGGTCCGACTGATGAGATAGTTGCCAATGAACCTGTATTTTTTTCAAGGTCTCTGATGATCTTGTTTGCGCCTTGTTCAATCGATTCCTGAGCTAAAACGCTGTCTTGTTTAATAAACTGAAGTCCTTTATGAAATACTGGCGCTAAATGACTCTTGTTGAATTCTGCTATTTTGATAGCTTGATCAATCTGATTATGTTTAATCAGAGAATTAATTTCCTGAAATGTTTTATCGTCTATTTTTTTTACTTTAATCAGTTTAAAGTATCTCTCAAAAAATATAATAAAAGAAATAAGAGACAAGATAAACAGGACGATCATTAACCATCCACCTTTTGATGCAATTTCCAGTAAACTTAAATTCATTCATCCTCCTGACAGGCTATTAGTTCCATTTTATTTTACCTGCAAATTTATGCAAGAGAAAATTCTCTTGATTCATAGATGAAACTGTAAAAAATTGTAGCTGTTACAGTTTAAAATATATTTCGTCTTTTTTTCAGTATTAACTTTCAGAAATAAATGGCTGACAATAAGTACTATTTATGGATAATCTTACCAAAAATAAATCAACCTCCCAGGAGGGAATCATTTTTAATTTAATTTTAATTCATCTCACTTTAGCCAGGCTTTTGTCGTATTTTATTTGAAATATAGGACTCAACCAGCGTTGAAATCCGAACAAGTTCTTTTTCGATTTTGTTAAATTTTGATTCAATGGATTTTATCCGGCTCGCCTGGTCTTTCCAAAGATAACAGAGTACTGCCAGTAAAACAGGCCAGATCGTATAATCCAGCAAAAGCTTGTAAATTTCAGTCATTGATGATTCCATTAGGATTGAGAGCGGTGAACAAAGTATATTCGATAATATCCACCAACTGGTCATCGAGCTTGTTATCAGAAGATTCTGCCAGTTTTTTGAGAACTGACACGATAATAAAAATAATTTTTTCGTATGGCAGACATCTGATCGCCATAATTAAGTATGAACTAAGTGACATATCTTTTCCTTTCTTTTGTTTAGTTGTTCGGAAATCGTACTACAAGCGTCTCGCTTGTAGCTT
>JAGOCT010000413.1 GCA_017998585.1 Candidatus Cloacimonadota bacterium
AATCCCCGTGGGGCAACAAGTGGTTCTCGCCGTGTGCATCGTGGTGGCAGCTGGAGCAGCAGCGGTCGCTACTGTCGGGTGGCTTTTCGCGACGGCAGCGGCCCCGGCTACAGCTACGACTACGTCGGCTTTCGCCTTTCGAGAACAATCAGGTAAAATTCTGACATTCTTACCTTATTACCTTTTAGAAAAATGCAGGCTTTGCCTGCATCAGGGCAATTTATTGCCGAAGCAGAAATAGCGAAGCAAAACCTGCGAGGTAAGGAATTGCCCTGATGTGTCTTGGAGGGGGGATACAGCCCAGAAAAGGCATGATATGATGAATAATGCAGAGTTCCGGAGGAACGAAAGAATCCTAGCCCGTGGTGAAACCACGGGTTTGAATGATCCCCACAACCAGAGCCCCGTCAGGGGTGAAAGAAAATGGATGGTATTGTTATTCTGCCGCACCTACGGTGCTGATTTTGGATTGTATGCATACCCAGGGCTGGCGCCCTGGGCTAGGATTCTGTCACAGCTGACGCTGTTTAGTTAGGTGATCCCCCAAAACCACCGCTCCGGAGGAGCGGGACAGAGAAAAGCCCCGTCTGGGGCGATTTAAAAGAAATGGCGATGAATATGATAAATGATACATATTTGTGTGAGTTTGTTCCGCTCCTACGGAGCGGTGTGGGAGAGCGATCTGTTCCCCATGGTTAAAACCATGCGCTACTCATATTATGCCCTTTCAGGGCATTGTAAAATGAAGAATTCTTTCTGCTTTATCGGTAGTCAACTTCTTCACAATAAGCCAGTTCCCAGCCATGAAAGATGATGATGACTTTTTTCAGAGTCACCATACCATAAGGGGGCAGACCCAACATCTGGCGTTCATATTCATCTTCTTCGTATTGATTAAGCTGATGGGAGGCTTCCTGAATCTTTTGTTGTAAAAGGTCATCGAATTCCTTATCTTTGATACTTCGTTTGATATATTTCAGTTCAATCAGATAAGCGAATTTGATTTCTTTGTACTTGATGTAAAAAGGCTTCAAAATAAGGTCAGCATAACCTTTATTCATTTCTTCTTCTGAGGCTGAGATGTAGAAATCGTAGATATTCAGATAAGAGAGATAGAAGGTTTTGACGATACTCTCACCATCAATAAAATCTCTGATGGAAGTCTGTTTTTTAATCTCGCTTTCGATAAATTCAAAGGCGGGTTTAAATGTGCCTTTAAATGCCATATCTCTGATTAGCAGAAGTAATTCATAAATATCTAAAGAGAAATCATAAGCCTCTTCGAAGGAGTTTCTGATGTATTCAAAAATCATTTGTCTGATTGTTTCATTGGGGATGCATAAGAAAGGCAGATTGGAAGTTGTCTTGTCAGAATAGGTAAGCAATCCAAAAAAATACAGGAGAGAAATGAAATTCTCTTTATGAGTGATTTTATCAAAAGGGAAGCTGGTCTTAATGTTTGATTCTATTCCGTTATCTCTGATAATATCGGATAATTTTTGAAAGTTACCGTTAAGCTCTTTGTCTTTCAGGATAAGGTATTGCAGTTTTCCATAATCCATTCTGAGATTATCGTCAATGAGATTGGTGGGGATTTCCTTTGATCGGATAGCTTCTTTTAAAAAATATAAAACAGCATCCGTGTTAAATACACACTCATGTGCTTTGTTAGCAAACTGATAATTGTTATACCATTTTTTCATGGTTTTTAAGGCTTCTTCTTTGTTAATCTGAAGTTCTCCAACCGAGATGTAATAATCTAAAATGGCATTAACATCTGTTTCTGTAAAACCTAAGAGGTTGTTAAATGCCGGAGATATGGAGACATTGTCCCCCAGATTAAACCCGCTGGTTACATCGTCCATCGTCACAGGCGATACGCCGGTAATAAACATCCTGGCAAGCCCTGAACCAGATCCTGAAGTCAATAGTTTCAGATTAGTAAAAAACTGCTTGAAGTAGCCTGCCTGTCGGGTAATTCTTTTATATTCTACTTCACCAAAATCAGTGAGCAGAGTGTTTGTAAAATTATCATATTCGTCTATAAAGAGATAGATTTTATAGTCTTGCTCTCTCAGTTTACTGGCAAGTAAGTGCAGCTTCTCATGTGCAGTTTCCAGGCAATTAACTGTATCAATAATTTGTTTTGGAATATATTCTTGATATTTATCCATAAAAGTATCAATCTCTAAATTGCAATACCTGTTAAAATCGTCCTGTACTTTATCTTTTTCTTTCAAGACTGCAGAAAAATTGAAGTATAAAACCAGATATTTAGCCCTATCTTCTGTCGGATTATTCAGAATCCATGTATCTTTGTAAAATTCTTCAAAACGCTCATTCTTTTTGATATCATAGTAAGATTGCAAGGTACTTAAAAAAAGAGATTTGCCAAATCGGCGGGGTCTGATGAGAAAGACAAATCTGGTTTTTTCTAATTCAGGTATAAACATGGTCTTATCGACATAATATTCATTTTTACTGTTAACAGCTTCGAAGTCACTTATTCCATAAGGTATTCTTTTTATCTTATTCATAATCTCTCCTTTTGTCATTATTACAAGCAATCAAATTATTGTCAAGCAGGATTTAAAGGAGATTATTACTGATGAATGAAGGACAGTGTTATACAACCAATAAATAAAAACCCGCTATAAAGAGGATGAACCACGAAAGACACCAAATAACGAAAAAAATTAATAAACCACGGATAAAACAAAATAACAAGCAGAAAAGGCACGAAAAATACGGAAATGGAATTTGCCACAAATGCCCTTTCAGGGTATTGTAAAATGAAGATTTTATTATGCC
>JAGOCT010000414.1 GCA_017998585.1 Candidatus Cloacimonadota bacterium
AAATATCCCCACAAACCTGATTGATGACAACCTGCGCATGGATTATGGCAAGCTCAGGTACCTGATTATCATGGATAAAAAACTCAATGGCAACTTTGAAAGTCTTTCCAAAATTGCCGATGATGGCGGGATTGCGTCTGATATTGTGAACAGTTTCCCTTTTGACCGGATTACTGATCCGGATAATTTTATCTCTCTGCTCTACTATTTTGGTTTATTGACTCATTCCGGCAGAACCATCAAGGGCAGACCCTGGCTGGTAATCCCAAATGAGAGTATTCGCCGGATGATCTTTGAATATATCAGAGAGTCGGTCTATTATGCTTATCACTTTTCATTTGATATACTAAAACTCAAGGATAATCTGGCAGATATGGCTTATACCGGTGAATTCAAACCCGTCTTTTATTTTATTGAATCACTCATCAAGGCACAAACCAAACTCAGAGATTATATGGACAATGAAAAAGTCGTCAAAGCCTTTTATCTGGCGTATATGAATATTTATGACTACTACATCGCAGCTTCCGAAGAAGAGATGAATAAAGGCTATGCTGATATGATTCTCAAGCCCTTTGTTGCCCGATATCCGGATATGGAATATGCCTGGCTGATTGAGTTTAAGTATATTCCACGCAGTGTGAAAGATAAAGCGCTCGAAAAAGAAGTCGCAATAAAGATTGCAGATGCAGAAAAACAACTGAGTCAGTATGCCAATGACGACTTTGCCTGCAAGATGCTGGCATTGCCTCCTTATGGTAATATCAAACTCAAAAAAGTGATTATTGTTTTCCACGGCTGGGAATTGGCTTATTGTGAGGAAGTTTTTTAGACACGGATTTGACCGATGAACACGAATATTTTAACAAAGAGGACATAGAGGACAAATAATTTCTTCTAATTATGAATTTTGAATTATGAGTTATGAATTGGGAAATCTACTTTCCGCTCATTGCGCTCTTTGCGAGAAAACCACTTTTAAGAATTAATAACCACAGAGAATTCAGAGAACACAGAGATAAGCGCTTCTCATGATGAATTAGAAATAGTCTTTGCGATGAAAACAATAGTTTTTAAGTCAAATCTGCGGTAGGTCAGGCAAGAAGCGTACGCATTTTTAACTCAAACCCTATTTTCTACTTTGCGTACTTTGTGCTCTTTGCGAGAATTACTACTTGCATCCAACAGTTTTTTAAGTCAAATCTGTAGTAGGTCACACAAGAAGCGTACGCATTTTTAACTCAAATCCTGTTTTCTACTTTGCGAACATTGCGCTCTTTGCGAGAATTACTACTTGCATCCAACAGTTTTTAAGTCAAATCTGCGGTAGGTCACACAAGAAGCCTACGCATTTTTAACTCAAATCCTGTTTTCTACTTTGCGTACTTAGCGCTCTTTGCGAGTATATTCTTTTTAAGAATTATTCAACACAGATGGAACAGATGGTAACTACTCAGATACTGGTTGTTGTTTAAAAAAAACAGTAACAAATGCTTTGCTATAAATGATAAATTGAGAAGCACCTGTAGGGATTTGCGAAGCGCTGTAAATCCGCAATCGTACTGCAAGCTTCCAGCTTGCAGAAAAGGCTACAAGCAAGATGCTTGTAGTACGGGTTTTTCGGATGTGCGGCCGTTTTATATTTCCACGAAAAGGTACTAAATACACAAAAATAGTATTTGAGTACGACCATCCTGTTAGGATATTTAAATTCATTTATCATTCATAATTAAACATCCCTTCCTACGGACAGTTTTAACATTTTTTAAAATGACATTTTGCAGAAACACATTTATGGCGTAACAAGTACCTGATTAGTTACATGAAATCTAAAAAAAAATAGAAATTCCAAAAAAAGTAGATTTTTTGCAATTTTGTCCGGTGTATATATATAGAGGCTTAAAGTTCTCTCTTTCATGAACTGTGAAGAAACCTCTTGATCTATTTACAGACACATCGTGTGTTTATGGATACAGATGATAGACCTCTCTTTTCAGGAGTGTGTTGCATTGATGCCTGAAGTTCTATCAGAGATATTTTTTTACTTCTCTGCGTTTTGCTCAGTGCTTCGCAATAACACTTCGCCCTGAATGTCAAATTAACCGTACTGTGAGCAACTTACTTGAAAATGACAAAGGTGGTCGTTCTACAAATAAAAAAGGTGCAGTTTGCACTGCACCTTTTCTCTATCTTTATACAAGATTAATATCTTTTTAAAGGATCCAGCCAACCAAAGAGGTTAACAGGTAATTCACCTAATGAATAGGAGAAACCAGCTCTCAGCATTAAGCCACCGAGACGAATATCATCCATAGGAGAAGGTAAATCTCCCTGTCCATCAAAAATGGTCTCATCGTTTACTTCATAACTGATTCCTGTTGGCATCATGCCTAATTTATAATCTGCACCGGCTGTGAATTTCAGGTCCTGGTTAATCATGAAAGTATAATCACAACCTGCTTTTACACCAAAGGCATTAATCGTAAAGACATAATCAGAATTTGTCCAGACATCTGACCAGTCCATAGAAAAACGATCATAACCGCCCATTACATTCGCATGAAGCGCATTTCTGCCAAACCAGAATTTACGGCTAAGACCGCCGTAAGCTGACAATGTGTACATAGCCATATTTTCGTAGTTCTCAGATTGCTCAGCTGTTGGAATGCCATAGCCTAACTCGATATCGAGGAAGGTTTGGCTGACACCGATGATAGGTGCCAAATTGTAAGCAAAACCCATATTAAACACGATCTGCTCAGTTGCATCTTCTTCATAAATATCACTTAAGCTAAATGAACCCATATTC
>JAGOCT010000415.1 GCA_017998585.1 Candidatus Cloacimonadota bacterium
GATGAATCGTCCCCATACCAGTCCCAGCACCATTCCCAGACATTACCGCTCATATCGTAAAGACCAAGCTCATTTGGATTTTTTGTGCCCACAACACGTGTCTCATCACTTGAATTGTCGTCATACCATCCCACATCATCCAGACAGTTAGACCCCGAATATTCATAACCTTTAGAAAGTTTACCACCTTTGGCAGCAAACTCCCATTCTGCCTCAGTTGGTAACCGGTATCCATCTGCTTCCCAGTTACAGATAACATTACCTCCGCTTATTGTATATGCAGGCGTTAAGTCTTCAATTTGACTAAGTCTGTTACAAAATTCAACCGCATCATACCATGATACAGATTCTACTGGCCTAAATCTTCCATTAAATTCTGATAGATTATCTCCCATAACTGCTTGCCATTCCTTTTGGGTAACAGGATATTTCCCCATATAAAAAGAAGAGAGTGTTACAGAATCAACTGGTTTTTCATCATCATCTCCATTTTCTGACCCCATTTGAAATGTCCCGCCTTCAACCAGCACCATCTCAATTTCCAGAATGTCTGTTACTGATTTATTTACGGAAGTATTCTGGCTACAAATTATATGTTCCCTGCATGCACCACACAGCCCGCACGCAGAACATACCAAAACATTAAGTTTGCCACACTTTGGACATGTGGCAAACACTGGATTTTTCATCGGCATAATGCCTCCTTATATCTTCTTATTTATTTTTTACGGTACGATTGAAAAATATCCGCTCACATCGTATTCATTCGGATAGCCGATAATATCAGCATTTCTGATTTTGATGGAATAATCATCCCCTGTTTGAATTTGCCAAAAGACAGTCCACTGGTATGAGCCGGTGTTTGCTGTCGAATTATTAACAGCCTGCCACAGACTCTCACCCTTATACAAGAGGATTGATACATTTTGAATATTTGAGGAATGAGTAATCCAATTAATCGTATAAGTACTGCCTTTATGCAAAGTCTCTCCTCCTGCAGGGAATAACAAACTAATTGCCGGAAGATTGACAATATATTGAGCGCTTGCTGTATTACTGTCCTGAAATCCTGATTTAAAGGCTTTTGCTTTAAGTATCATTGTCTCATCAATGCGAATGCCTGAGCTATACATCTGAGATAATGAGTCAGGCTCTGAACCATCTGTCGTGTAACGAATGACAGCATCGATTGTACTGCATGAGATATTGACAGTTTGAACAGCAGAATATGTTCCGCTCTGTAGGCTAAAAACAGGTGTTTCAACCTTTGGATGATATCCGATTATCATACTGTCATTTGAATAATGATTTTGCCAGAAGGCTCTTACCTTGTATTCAAAAAACTGGTTCTGAGTGATTGAAATGTCAGTCCATTCCTGTACATTAGCGCTCACAATGGCAAAATCCTCCTGCCATAAATCATTGCCTGTTTTCCTTGAAATCTGATAACCCTCTTCAAACTGATTGGTATCCTGCCATGAAAGTTTAACAGATGTAGAAATCTGAAGTGTAAGTATCAAATTTGCCGGAGCAGATAAAGCAAAATGGTAGTCTTGTTCAATCGCCTCTGATACATTATCACCGGCAAACGCCCTGACTTGATAATAGTAATGTTGACCTATCATTGCATTTGTATCTGTCCATTCCAATATAGTGTCATCCACAGTGTTATAATTATCCTGCCATGCATCATTATCTGTCTTACGGGAAATCCGATACCCATCCACCATCCAGGAAGATTTTTCCCAACTTAACCTGATACTCGTATTATTAACAAGGTTTAACTCTAAATTAGAGGGTTTCCATAATGAAGGGTCAATACTCGACTCCGGATCAAATATATTATCATATCTAAACTCTATTGTACAGGATAATAGCACTCCAAGCGTAATCATGAAAATGAATATTGCCTTTTTTCTTATCATCTTACTTTTTGAAATTATTGATTTTTTATAAACCAAAAAACTTCTTCTTGTTACATTCTTTCATATTATCAGGAAAAAAGATTCTCATAAACACATTAAACAGTAACCCAACAATAATACCTTTGATGACACCATGAAAAGTGTTTTTGGGTTCAAACAAGAATGTCATAATCACTCCTTAAGTATATTTAAAGCTGAGTATTATATCTTTTTGAGTATTCGTCAAGTACTTTTTTTCAATTGAGTGTATTTTTTTAATTTATCCGATACTTTTTATCTTCAAGTCATTTCTTAATATGTTGCCAGACAGATAATTAACATATTAGTTCTTCTTGCCCCTCCGGAGCATGTGCAAAAACCAGAGTACCTACGGAACTCTTCTTAATCCCCATGTAACACATGTTTCCCTATCTTTCCGCTTTTTTCGTGGTAGTAACATTAATATTTTCTTTGTTTTTCGCATCTAATCATCTTTCATCCAGCCATTGGTTATAATTGTAATGCACTGAACAGTGTTAGCTGTGACAGAGCTCTGCCCTGAAAGGGCATGATATGAGTAGCCCATGGATTTATCCATGGGGAATCGGTTGCCATCTCCAACACCGCTCCGTAGGAGCGGAACAATCTCACACAAATATGTATCATTTATCATATTCCACGCCATCCCTTTTCTTTCGCCCCTGACGGGGCTCTGATTATGGCGTGCCTTCTTACCCAGAGCTGACGCTCTGGGGTAGGATTCGGCCATTCCTACGGAATTTTGTCCCCCTCCAAGACACATCAGGGCAATTCCTTACCTCGCAGGTTTTGCTTCGCTATTTCTGCTTCGGCAATAAATTGCCCCGATGCAGGCAAAGCCTGCATTTTT
>JAGOCT010000416.1 GCA_017998585.1 Candidatus Cloacimonadota bacterium
GGATATCAAAATAAGAGATAGTCAGCTCCGGATTAATCTTGGCAGTTTCAGTAAAAACTTCACAGATATCTCCCAGTACCTTTGTATTTTTTAAGTCAATATAATTGATCAAATCATCGAGTAATTCCGGATTTTCAATACATTTCAATGCCACTTCCTGATTGGCTTTGCTTCCTTTTTCGCCTTTTTCAGATGCCAGTTCTTTGATTATATTCATAAGTACCTCCAATTAAACATTAAACAAAGTGGTTCGTATGTCAAGAGAAAACAATCAGATTATATCAAAATGATTATGAACTGATAGATTTTATATCTATCTTATATCGTGAGAGGACCTAAAAACAGTTACTCAGCAGAAAGTACCTGTATATAATTTTGGTATTTAAAATGCTTAACAAGTGAGACAATAAGGGGGACAAATGAAACGTTTTAAATTGTTTACAATCCTGATTCTGATTGGATTAACCATGAATCTGAATATTGGCGTTTTACACGCTAAAGACAAAGCTGATAAGAAATCCAAAGCGTTTATGGGCGTTTTTTCAGAAGACATCAGTGAGGAAACCGCTCAGAGACTTAAGCTGAAAAATGACAAAGGCTTGTTAATAACTGGTGTGGGTGAGAATTCTCCTGCATTTAAACAAGGCTTGAAAGCCGATGATGTCATTATTCGTATCAATGATACTGAAATTACAGTGAAAGATGATTTTACCAAGATAATGGCTGGTTTTTTTGAAGGCGATCAGATTAACCTGACTTATGTCAGAGAAGGCAAATCGGTTACGATTCCTTTTGTGTTTGGTTCAAAACCAATTCCTGAAAAACCTGGAAAATTTGCTCTCAAAGAAGCGCAGCAGAAACAGATCAATCAGCTTTTAACCTTGATCAATGATCATCAAAAAACGATGGGTAGTCTGGCTGTTGCTAAAAAAGGTAAAGTCCTTTATACGCAGTCTATTGGTTATAAAAACAGAACTGAAAACAATCAACAAGTTGCTGATGAAAATACCAAATTCAGAATCGGCTCAATTAGCAAGATGTTTACTTCTGTGATGATTTATCAGTTGATTGAAGAAGGAAAACTGAGTTTAGATACTAAACTTAAAGAATTTTACCCGATGATTCCTCATGCTGAGAAGATTACAATTCAAATGATGTTAACGCATCAGAGCGGTATCTATTCAGTAACAGATGCTCCTGATTATCTGGATTGGTGTCAGCAGTACAGAGGTCATGACTTTCTGATAGAGAAAATGCTCACTCAGCAAGCTGTTTTTCTTCCAGGTGAAAAAATGGAGTACAGTAACTCAAACTATATTCTTTTAGGCTATATTATTGAAAAATTAGATAAATGTGATTATGCTCAATCTCTTAAAAACCGAATTGTACAAAAAATAAACCTGAGAAACACCTTTTATGGTGGCAAAATCAATACAGATTATAACGAAGCACTATCATATCGATTTGTGAAAAACTGGGAACCAGCAATTGAAACCGATATGAGTATCCCTGGTGGTGCTGGTGCGATAATCTCTACTCCTTCTGACCTGGTTCAGTTTATTGATGCCTTGTTTAATAAAAAATTGATCAGCAAGAAGAGTTTGAGACAGATGATGGTATTTAGAGATGGAATGGGTAGCGGAATGATTCAGTTTGATACCGGAAATCAGATGTTTTATGGTCATACTGGTGGAATAGACGGATTTTCTTCAATTCTGGTTTATAACCCAAAAGACAGAGTCTCATTATCTTTTGTATCAAATGGAGCCGTATATCCGGCATCAAACATTACTTTTACTGTAACAGATATCGTTTATGGTAAAAAAGTGGAAATGCCGAAGTTTAGAGAGGAAATACAGCTAAAAGATTTAAATATTTATGCAGGCACTTTTCAGAATGATGAGATCAAGATGGATATTGCGGTAACTGTAAATGATAATGTATTATATGCTCAGGCAAGTGGTCAGGGAAAATTCCCTCTTTCAGCTTTTGATAAGCACAAGTTTCAATTTGAACCAGCAGGTATCGTTGTCGAGTTTTCTGATGATAGTCAGCAGTTCATACTTTTTCAGGGAAAACAGCAGTTGGTTTTTAAACGATTGAAGTAATACCCCTTATTTTAATATGCAAGCAGGCTGTCTGGTGATAGTCTGCTTGTTTATTTGTAAAAAAGTATTGTGACTGCATGTTTGTAAATCGTTTTTTCAAAGAAATGAAGAATCAATTTATACAGCCAAGAATAATAAAGAAAAATTAACCATATTTTTGTTGACAAAATACAGGTATTCAAAAATATCGAACAAAAAGATAAAAAGTTCAAAAATTAGAAGTAGGAGAATGTATGAAATTCAAGTGGATGATAGTCTGTATTGTTTTGATGGTTGTGAGTTGCCTAAGTGCAGCAAACATCAGCGGTACAGTCGTTAATAAGGCAAACGGACAAGCGATTGAATATGCCAATGTGATTTTAAAAGAAAGCCAACAGGGGGCATCTACCAATCATAAAGGCTATTTTGTAATTACGCAGGTAAAACCTGGCAAATATACGCTATTTATTTCGTTGATTGGTTATGAACCGCTTTTACAAGAAGTGATCATCAAAAATAACAAGGATGATGCCTTTTCAAAATTTGAATTAGTGAAAAAAAACAATTGAGACGCAGGCGACTCAGGTGAAGGCTAAGTATGAAGAGGATGAGATAAACTCAAAACAAATCCGTGTGAGTAATACCATTCATACAACTGCTCAAATTCAGGAGACTGTTACAGCCGGTGAAGCAGACGTGATC
>JAGOCT010000022.1 GCA_017998585.1 Candidatus Cloacimonadota bacterium
GTATGGAGACAGGTTCTTGGAATATGTTCAGCACTGGCAGTTACCAATTTTATGATGAATAGTTTGGTGATGGGCTTAGGTGTCATGTTTGCCCTGGCTTTGTCAGGATTTACCATTTCTCTTATCAGAAATCATACTCCACGCAGTGTCAGAATGATGGTTCAAACGCTGATTATTGCATCTTGGGTCATTATGGTAGATTTATTTCTTAAAGCTTTTATCCCTGAAGTGAGTAAACAATTAGGACCTTATGTGGGTTTGATTATTACAAATTGCATTCTGATGGGTCGAGCAGAAGCTTTTGCTGCAAAAAACACCCCGGTTGACAGTATTATTGACGGATTAGGAGCCGGTTTTGGATATACTTTTGTATTACTTTTAATTTCCTTTTTCCGCGAAATATTCGGTTTTGGGTCAGTTTTTGGCATTACTTTTTTAGGTGACTGGTGGCCACGCTGGTCTATCATGGTAATGGCACCAAGTGCTTTTTTTATGCTGGCCATACTCTTCTGGTATATTCACCAAAAATACTATTTACAGGTTAAAAAATAGGAGAAATCATGATAGATGTAAATCCAATCATTATCTTTTTAGCAGGTATCTTTACTTCCAACATTTTGTTAAGTAATTTTTTGGGTATGTGCTCTTTTTTATCGGTTTCAAAAGAAGTAGAATCTTCTCTGGGACTGGGAATGGCGGTAGTCTTTGTCACTGTTTTAACATCAGCAGTTAATTATCTGGTTTATTATCATATACTGGTACCATTTGATATTGTGTACTTGCAGTATATCATTTTTATCCTCGTAATTGCTGCAACGGTTCAGCTGACAGAAATCTTTATTGAACGCTTTTCTCCAGTACTTTACTATTCACTGGGTATTTTTTTACCTTTAATTACAGTGAATTGTGCGATTTTTGGTGTTGCCTTGTTCATGATTATCAGACAGTACAGTTTTATGCAGACGATCGGCTATGCCGCAGGAAGTGGAATCGGCTGGTTATTGGCAATACTGGCTTTAGCCGGAATTCGTCAGAGAATTAAAGAGAAGATGGTTCCTGTTGGATTACAGGGTGCCGGTATTACTTTGATAGTAACCGGAATAATGGCTTTGGCATTTATTGGTTTTTCAGGTTCTGTAATTATACAGTAGGGGATAACATGATCATATTATATAATATTTTAACAGCAACTGTCATAAGTGGTTTACTGGCTCTTATTCTTGTAATTGCTGAATATCTTTTTGCTAATTACGGAGACTGTAAGATTTCTGTTAATAATAAGAAAGAATTAGTCGTCAAAGGTGGTGGGAACTTGCTGAATGCCCTGGCTGAAAATAAGATATTTATTCCTTCAGCCTGTGGTGGACGTGGATCCTGCGGTTTTTGTAAAGTCAGAGTCTTAGCTGGAGGAGGACCTGTGCTACCTACAGAAAAGCCTTATTTGTCAGCAAGAGAGTTAAGTGATAATGTCAGATTATCATGCCAGGTGAAAATCAGGCAGGATTTACAAATTAATATTCCTGAAGAATTGTTTAATATTAAGAAATTCAAAGCAAGGGTAAAAGAAATTATTGATTATACATACGATGTTAAAGGTGTTACATTTGAACTGATTGAACCCAATATCGTAGAATTTAAAGCCGGACAGTATATGCAGCTGGAATCTCCAAAATATGAAAAGAGTAAACAGTCCGTGAGCAGAGCTTATTCTATCTCCAGTATTCCTGATATGAAAAATGCTGTCCAATTGATAATCAGAAGAGTTCCAGATGGTATTTGTACGACATGGGTACATGATTACATGAAAGTGGGAGATATTGTCAATCTAACCGGACCATTTGGTGATTTCTTTATTCGAGATACTGATGCAGATATCATCTTTGTAGCAGGAGGTTCAGGGAAAGCGCCAATTAAATCAATGGTGGAATTTGCTGAAAAATACGAAAATCCGAGAAAAATGACTTATTTCTTCGGTGCCAGAACTCTTAAAGATTTGTATCTGACAGAAGATTTCAGAGAACATGAAAAGAAAATGAAAGATTTTACTTATGTGCCTGTACTTTCAGCACCAGATCCAGATGATCAATGGGAAGGAAAAACAGGCTATATACCGCCTTATTTTGCAGAATATATTCGGGAACCCAAAAATACTGAAGCTTATCTGTGCGGTAGTCCGGGTATGATTTCTGCCGTAGAAAAAGAACTCGTTAAACTGGGTGTGCCTAAAGATAAGGTTTACTATGATAGTTTTGGTTGATCTAGATAAGTAAGAAAATGAGGAATTTATGAAATTAAGCCCTGAAGAAAAATCAATAATGGATAAAATGCAAGCTGGAATCTTATCAACTGATGGCTTTCTGGGTAATGATCAAAGACATTTACATGAAATAATTGAAGAAGACGCAGAGAAACTTTTACACTTTAATTATTCACTTGAACAGATTGCCGAACGTATGAGATATTTTACTGAAATGTCAAGAGAAGCTTATGACTTGCCTGTTGTAATTGAGGGGAAGTATGCTGTTCAACAGGATATCTGGCGAGGAAGAGTCGTTTGTCCTTATAATCATAAGGGAAGCTATGTAAAAGCAGATATTCGACTGAAAAATCTTGAAAATCAGATAGAAGTCAGATGGACACCTTTAAACATCCATTTTATTGAAGTGCATGGATTTTTTGAAGGAATAGGCTCAAAGTATCGCTTAAATCCCGAAACACTGATTAAGGCAATTTTTTAATCAATGGTATTGGTCTGGTTGGTTTCACTCTGTTGTTTTACCTTTTGATAATAGAAGCAATTATTGGATAAACAAACAGATCATTCTATCAACGATTTATCATGACTAGAGAGAATTATGATTTATAAAGAAACATATACATTTACATCTGATTTTCAAACAACTCTGGAAATTTGTGATAAAAACGCTCATGATTTGATCAATCAGTTGTCATCAAATGAGAGCGCAATTTTTCTTATTGATGAACACGTGTTTTCTTTGTACTTTAATGATAATTCTTTGAAAAATCCTTACTATATCATAAAGACTGGTGAAAAAAATAAAACACTTAGTCAAGCTAGAAAAATGTATAATTTTTTATTTTTTAGAAATTGTACAAGAAACCATACACTCATTGTGATTGGTGGCGGACTCAGCATGGATTTAGGTGCATGGGTGGCAGGTACTTTTAAAAGAGGTGTAAAACTGTGGTTAGTGCCAACAACTCTTCTCGGGATAGTTGATGCTTCGATCGGTGGTAAAACTGCTGTTAACTACCAAGGTATCAAAAATTCGATTGGGCAGTTTTATCCTGCAATAAAAGTGATATTTTGTGCTGATTTCTTAAAAACTCTATCTCAGAAAGAGTATTATAATGGAATCTCTGAAACTTGTAAAATGCTCCTAATTACAAAGGATTATAATAAGTTGGATCTAATTCTAATGAATAAAGCGGTTAATGATAATGATATTTGGATAGTTGCTAAAAAAAAACTTGAGTTGTGTGAACAAGATTTATTTGATCAAGGAGTAAGAAGAACTTTAAATCTTGGACATACATTTGCTCATATGTTTGAGTCAGTTAGCAGATTTAAACTATCTCATGGAGTTGCAGTTGCTTGGGGGATTCATCTGGCTGTGCAATTTAGCTTTGTTAAGAAATTAATCACAGAAGATGAATACCAACTTATTCATGATAAGATTAGAGTTCTATTAAGGATGGATCCACGATTTAAAAATCATCTAGCTCTGATTTGTAATGATGATTTTGTTGATCAGATTAATGAACATTTTGAATTATTAATAAGAAATGATAAGAAAAATGATGATAGGTTAAATTTAGTATTGTTTCAGAATAATTTGACTGTCTCTATTTATAATGAAACTAACAAAAATGAATTACGAGATTTTTTGTTAAACAAGAGCTGGTTTTTAATTTAATGTATTATAAATATGAAAAATAAAATATTTGTTTTATTAATGATCTTTTGTGTTTATCTCTTAAGTGCTAAGTATTCAGATACCTTTTTTATTGGAGATTATTCTCAAGTATATTATCCAGAATATTTCCAAATGATGAAAGAAGCACACTTTAATAATCTAAGAGTAAATACTGATAACTGGTATTTAACAAAACATAAAATTCCATTTTATGATATGGTCAATAAACTTGATAGTTTAGGTTTTGATGTAACTCTTGGTGATAAAGACCTTCAAGGCCCATACTTTTCGAGTTATGGTAATTATTATAGATTTGAAGCTGAGTACACCATTAAACAAAGTGAAATGCCAAGTCATTTTCAGAATTCTTCTTGGTTTTATGGAATTGATTATGATAAAGAAGCAAATGTTTCAATTATAAATGATAGAAATATCAAAGTCCTTCAATGTAAACCATCTGAAGTTAACAAAGAATACTATGCTTGGAAAGACTTAAAAGTCAGAGAAACGATGAGCTCAATTTGGCTTAAAGGTAAACCAGTGAGCTATTTAACGGGTATTATTATTACTCATCCTGATACATCCTTGATTAATACTTTATATTTTAGATACCGAATTAAAGCAGAAGGTGCACATAGTGGACCATTATTTGATTCTGGTCTCAAAATCGCAGTAAAAGATGGTAAAGATTTATTATTTGACTATGATGTTTCTCAATTATTAACTCCAGATAAACTTACTAATTCAAATGATAATTGTGTAAGTTACAGTGATTTTAAAAAGTATAAAAATGATGAGCAAGGATATGTTACAATTGAGTTCAGATTAAGCTTAAATCAGTTAAAATCATATTTAAAAGAACAAGGGATAAGTCTGGAGACATATTGGGATGGAAAAATACTCTATTTATGCCCAACATTTAAATATAAAAATAATGGAATCATATCTCTTGATTATATTGAAATTGAAGATAACCTGCATCATCAATTAAAAAAATCAAATTCAGTGCTTTCAAAAAACTTAAGAAATCGTTTAGCTGAGATTTCAAGAATAAACAGGCTAAAAGGAAATATCGTATATCTAGAATCAAGAGATGAACCACTACCTTCTCAATTTAATTCCCATAAAATTGTTAACTCATACGCTTCAAAATATCAATTTGGATTGATCACAGCTGTTAATTGTTATGGAATGAATTATTCAGATAATAGAAGATATGATTTGATTAATCATTTTGTAAAAGAAACGCAAACAGATGTGATTTGTCCAGACTTTTATCTTTACGGAAATGAAAAAAAAATATATAATAGTCAACCTCCAGAAAATGATCAATATTCAACTCATATTCAGACTGTCATTAGTAATATGTGTAATCATTATAACCGAATCAAATCAAGTATGAAAAAAGAATCTAATCAGAAGTTTATTCCTGTCGTTCAATCATTTGGTCAGTGGAGTAATAAAGGATATTGGAATGGTATTATGCTACCTCCTAATGCACAACAGAGCATGTTATTGTATTTACCATTATGTTATGGAATTGACGGATTATCTACTTTTAGAATGTTATCAAACACAGATTTACAAAAATTAGAATCAAATATAAACACAACCAATGTCCCTGAAAGAATTGATCAAGGCAATTATGACTACAAAATAGCTCCTATTATTAAAAATTATGGACAGATCAAAACATTATCTCAGTTTTATGTCATAAAAAATGCATTAAATCATGTTAAAAAAATAGGAACACTTTTAAAAAAAACAGACTGGAAATCAGGAGGAACCATACATAAAGATCAAATGCATATTCCAAATATTCAGAGTAGTCCTCTAAAGATCCAAGCAAGTGTTATCGCTGAGTATGATATGATAGAGGTTACTCCAAATTATGTGGGATATGTAGAATATGGTGCTTATCAAAATAGTCAAAATGAAGTATATTTGATGCTAGTGAATAGAAGAACAAATAAACGAGTAAAAGGAGATGAAGGAAAGGCTGTGACTCAACTCAGTGTAAACTCATGTTTTTCTGAAGCTTCTCCTCAAAGTGTTTTGTTAAAGATTAAAAATATGCCAAAAAACTGGAAGGTTATCAATTGTATCACTAATGAAGCTTTTTCTTACTCAAAAATCAAAGAAGGATTTTTGATTGAGTTAAAAGCTGGTGAAGGTCTTTTAGTTAAAATTGGTAAAAATTAGATTAAACACATTTCGTTACTTCGAAATCATTTAATGACCCATATTTTTCTTTACAATTTTGGTAAGAATTGAGATAAAAAATCAAATAGTTTACTACTTACTTATAGTCAAACAATTTTTTCAATTCATCAACACTCAAATGTCTGAGTAACTGTTCTCCTCCTTCAATCAGGCAATCAAAGAGACTTTTTTTAGTTTGCTGTAAAAGCATGATTTTTTCTTCAACAGTTCCTTTTGTGATTAGTCTGTACACATTGACTTTTTGAGTTTGACCTATTCTGTATGCTCTGTCAATAGCCTGATTTTCTAACATAGGATTCCACCATGGATCGACGATGATTACCGTGTCTGCTGATGTCAGATTGATGCCATAACCGCCTGTTTTTAAACTGATCAGAAAGGCTCTGACATTAGTATCTGTATTGAAATGATCGATAACCCGTTGTCTGTCTTGAACAGATCCATCCAGATATTCGAACGGAATTTTATGCTTTATCAGAATTTCTCTGAGGATCTCCAGCATAGATATATACTGGCTGAAAATAAGGAATTTTTTGCCATTTTCATAAGTGTCCAGCAGAAGTTCTTCGAGAAGCTCAGCTTTGCCTGAAAGTTCAGGATTCGTCTTTACATTTCTGTCAATCAGATAAGGATGATCACAAATTTGTCTCAGACGAGTCAAAGCTGCCAGTAAATGGATATAATTAACTGGTTTTTCATGTGCTTCATCAAATTCTTTTTTTACAGAATTCAAAATTTCTAGGTAGTATTTCTCTTGAATTTCAGACATCTGACAGAAGATAGTTTGTTCTTGTTTATCAGGAAGCTCAATTAGCACTTCCTGTTTTTTTCTTCTCAGAATAAAGGGACTGATATATCTTTGTATGACGTTATTCTCAGGCTTATTGGCTAATTCCAGAGTAAGTTTTTTGAATTTAATAAGAGATGGCAGATATCCAGGCATTAAAAAATCAAAGATTGACCATAGTTCAGTAATATTATTTTCAAGAGGTGTACCTGTAAGAGCCAGTTTATGATTTGAATTGAGTTTTTTTATTGATTTTGATCTGTGTGTATTAGGGTTTTTGATGTGTTGAGCTTCATCTAAAATAATATAATCAAACTTTAAGGCTTGAAGTTCATTGAGATCATTTTGGACGATTGCATAAGAACAGAGTACAACTTGAACCATCGCATTGCTGATCAGCGCAGTTCTTTCTTCTTTTGACCCTTCATAGATCAGATAAGATATTTGAGGAGCAAACTTATCAAACTCATTTGCCCAGTTAAACAATAGTGTTTTCGGACATACAATCAAATATCTCATATGATGAGGATTTGTAGCGATTACAGAGATTGCCTGAAGTGTTTTACCAAGTCCCATATCATCCGCTAGAATACCGTTTAATCGGTATTTTTCAAGCATTTTAATCCAGGCAAAACCAGACTTCTGGTAACTACGCATCACAGCTCTTAAGCCAACATTAATATCAGGGGATTTTTCCATTTTACGATTTAGTAAATTGTCGTACATTGTGTTCAAATATTCATCACCATAAATTTGAATGGCTGGGTTGATAGAGCTGAGCTGATAAATCCATGGAAGTTTATACAATGAGGTTTTAAACTTTTTATCGTTATCCTTTTGGCTTTTTTTTATAAAACCTTCAACTTCTTCAAACACTTCGCGATTATTGATGAAAACTAGTTTGCCATCCTGTGTCTTTAAAAATTTCTCTTCACTTTTGAAATAATTTCTTAATTCATCCTGACTGATATTAATTTCATTTGCTTCATAACTTAGCTCATAGCTGAACCAGTCAATGGATTCCCCTGCTGATAATTTAAAGACAGGTTTTAAGGTGATTCTGTATATAAATTCATTTCTAATTTCTTCTGCAATTTGAATTTCCCAGTTTGTTCTGGAGAATTCAAACAGGCTTTTCTTCAGATGCTCTATTTCATTCTTACTTTTAAAACAGTACTGTGACTCATTGGTAAATTCTAAATAAGGAATTTTGATGATGTCATGACAGAACTCTCTAATCTCAAATTCAAGATTAGGGGTAATATAAAACCAAAATTTGTGATGTGCAACTTTATATTCAATCAATTCTGCTTTCAAATTCAAAAGGCTCAGCGGTAACAGGCATGTCTCTGCATATTTCAAATAAGCTTTCATCAGAATGTTTTTATGCTCTTTTTCAAAAACAAGCAAGATATTGGGGGGATTCTCGTAATAGTCAGGTAAAACAATACTTTCTGGTATATCAATTGAGCAGGAAGCCAGATTGAGTTGTCTTTTTAATACTGTAACCAGATATACCAGTTCATGACGTTTGATAAAAAAACTATTCTCAAAAAGTTTTTTTACATCAGGTAAATCGAGGGGTAAGTCAAGCGGATAAAGGGTCATCTCTTTCATAATGTAAGAACTATTACCAGGGAAAAAATTATTGATTTTATCCGAATCACTGACTTGTAACCGAAAATTGTAAGCATCAATCTCTTCAAGAACCAGATTCAATTTTGTCACTTCATCAGATATTTTTAGTTTACTTCCGCTTTCATCGCAGACAATTTTGTTTAGAATCGGTTTTAGATACATAATTAGCTTGCTAAAATCGTTTTTATGAACTGAAAAAGTATTGTTTTTTCTCGAAACAGAGCATTTTACACTAATTAGTTTGTCAATAAAGGTAAGCTCTTCCTGGCTGAAAATAGGATAAACAGTCTCTAAAAATAAACTGTCTTGTTCTGACATCTCTTCTGGTAAACGGTTATTGAATTTTAAACTGATCATAAAGATATCGGTTTTATCATAATTCTTAAAAATAAATTTGACTTTATCCGCCAATGGATCAGTCAATCCGTTGATATGGATTTGGCTGTTTAGTTTAACTTTTTGCCAGTATTCGTTATAGACAGTCAGTTTTGACTGATATGTAACTACCCACCTTTTTTCAAGAATCTGAGATGATATACTATGATAGGCAAACTGCAAAATACTCAGATAATGCTTACAAAGGGGTTTGTCGCATTCTGAACATTGATAATTCTCAACTCTGTTCGTTTTCAGACTATATTTTATTTTTAAACGGATTTTTTTATTTTCATCATAAACAGGCTTAATCAAGAATGAAAAAACATAATTTCCTGACTCATCTATTACGACATCGTAAGAAACTTCTTCATCCCTGTATTTCTCCATTTTATCTTTGAAATACCAGGTATTTGAATGTTCATGATAATCACTCCCAAACAGTTTCGCCATATTTCCCCCAAAATCTGATCCACCAATATATTAACAGAAGAGCAATTCTTTTACTCTTTTATCAATATACAGACACTTATTATTTTTTCGCAAGCAGGTAGCTTACGTAACAACTTTATTTCTGATAACAGGAGTTTCAGAGAACATTTTCCTTCACTCTTTTAAAAAGTAAATCCCCTCCCTGGAAAGAGAGGGGGTATTTATTCTGATATTTAGAATTTAAGTGATAAACCAAAATGATGAGTAGGATTTAAAACCGAATGGGTATTAACTGCATAATCAACTGCAAGTCCTTTGTAAGGTCTGATACCAGCTCCAAAAGAATAAGCAGCTGGATTGTTTCTTACACCGGTTCTGATGAGAAGCATAGGATGAACTTCAACTTCAACGCCGGCATGATACTCACTGTCACCATTCCAGGTCTTTTTGATATCAAAGGCAGTTGTAACACCCTGATAAGGGATGTATGCAATGCCTGCAGCCAGTCTCTGAGGTAATTCGTGTTCGTTTTCATCACCGATTCTTGGATTATTGAAATTTGTTACATTGAATCCTAATTTGGTACGTGTATGTAAGATGGCAATTGCACCGGCATTAAATCCAACACTTGTCTGACTGCCTAATTCATCAAAGCTGAGATTGTAAATATTCGCTGAGTAACCAAAATAGATTTCTGAATTTACATCTTTATTCAAGCAAATAGAATGACCTAAAGCGTAGGTTCTTTCGCTCATCAGATTGACGTCTTCAAATTCTACTGACATATCCTGATAAGCAAAGGCAAGCGTTCCAAGTTTGTTTGTCGCATAAGTGCCACCAATAGTAGTTAGGCCTGTAAAACTATTTCCGAATAATTGGGTATAAGCACCGCCATACTGGTTTCCTGCAAGGGAAAGGCCTGCCGGATTATAGAAAATACCATCATAGGCATCACTGGTAGCTGTGTATGTGCCAGCCATTGCTCTGGCTCTGACAGAAGGTTCGTAATCATCAAAAATTGCAGATAATGGAAGAACTGCAATCAGACTCAGACAGATTATTAAGCGTATTTTATTCATTGCTTCCTCCTTATTTCAATTTCATTCCGATGACGATTGGCACCTGATATGTTTTTTTATCTCCGGTTGCTCGTTCGGTTACTTCTAGGTGACAAATGTAAAGACCTGGCTCTACATGTTGATGATTTTTATCTTTACCATTCCATGTGTAGAAATTTATACCATTAGTATTACCACTAACAGTACTAACAGGTGTTGTAACCAGTTTTCCTTCACCGTTATAAATCCTGATAATTGCTTTATCATCTGATTGAAAGAAATAACCAATTTCAATCTGATCTCCATTATAGATGTTATATACTTTAGGCGTTACTTTTAAAACAGCCTTATGTGTGGTTACAGGGAATACATATCGTGCTGGCTGACCATTATCAAAAGAATCGGCTATAGTGGTGAGTAAAGAATCATCTTCAGCCCATATTTTGATATTTAAAATGGTCCCTGCTTTTTGTCCAGGTACGATCGCTTCGTATATATTTAACGCAACACTGTCCATAACCGCTTCTGTATAATTCTGACTGTAATTTGTAGAATAAAGCACTTTTACAGCAATGACTCTGCCATCAGAATCGGCAACATTGGCTTGAACAGTTAAATCTTCTCCGGCATTTGGCTGGTTTAAAAATCTGATATTGCTGACAACAGGTTTTCTTTTAAGGACAGTAATTCTATGAGTCGGTGAATCTACCTGAATACCATCATTATCCCATGCGCTGATATAGATATAATAATCACCTTCTTCATTGGATAAGGTATTGAA
This sequence comes from Candidatus Cloacimonadota bacterium, assembly GCA_017998585.1. The sequence goes on from JAGOCT010000022.1 coordinate 11,233, forward strand.
GGCAGGCAAAGTAACTGAATAGTCATTACCTGATGTATGGGTCATATTGACTATGCGAGTAAAATCAGTTTCAGTATCCATTCTGTAATAGACTTTTGCACTATCGATAGTGCCATTGTAGTCAATAATTTTAGCAGTAACTATGATTGGTTGATCTATAAAAGGATTGACAGGGCTATGCTGAATATTATTAACGAGCGGTTCAGTTAGTCTGATGACAAAATCTGACTGATAAGCCGGCAGGACTTGGGCGGCATTACTATAAATGCTAACAACTCCATAACCATCAATTGGTATCCCTGCAGTTAAATTTGAGTAGTCAATATTTGTAGATGGCCAGACTCTATAAACAATTGTTTTATTCGTGTCATCTTCAATTGTAATATTCGCTCCGCCATCAGAAGTAACATAAGGGTTTTCAGTAAGTGAACCAGATAATTTTACATAAGTACCTTCATAGTACTGATAGTTTTGAGCTTGTTCGATGGTCAAAGGGATAACAGGTAATGGCAGACCTCGATCGATTTCTTCGATTGAAGTCATATTAGTGATTTCTGTCACTCCTTGATATTCAGTTACTTTACCTGTAACTTTGAGTTCATAACCTCTAACAATTTTACTGGTATGTTCAGCAGTAATGCTGCCATTGTATAGCATCATTCCACGACCTGAACTGTCTTGAATGTAAGCTCTCAGTTGGCTGGCATGAATTGTTCTTGCGCCAATCGTCACGATACCCTGAATAGTAACCGTGCGGTTGTTATAATAGGAAATACTATCCTGAATATTTGCAATTGGAGTGATGGTCTGTGCAAATAAGGGTAATAGTAATACCATAATGGCTATTGATAAAATTAGCCTTTTCATTTAACCTCCAATGTTTTCTTTTCAAAGAATACATAATATATTAATAAGATTGTGATTGCAATGACAATTGCACTGTCTGCGATATTGAATATTGGCCAGCGATGCATAATAAAGTCTGGAAAATCAACATCGAGAAAATCTGTTACACTGCCGAGTATGATTCTGTCCAGTAGATTTCCAACAGCTCCCCCAATAACCAGTGAATAAGCGAGTAACTCCGTTTTGGAATTACTTTTATTCATGATATACACTAGAAGAATCAGGAAAATAAAGCTTATGCTTATAAAGACGATTCTGTTAGTTAAAGGACTACCAAAACTTAAACTGAAAGCTGCACCAGTGTTTTGAACATGGGTGAGTCTAAAAAGATTACCAATGACTTCTATTGAGTTATCGGGCATTTTTATCCTGACCAGCAATTTTGTGATCTGATCGAGAATGATAATAGTCAATGAAATCCAAAGGTATTTAAGCCAGTCGTATAATCTCATATCTATTTTTTTTTCTTCTTTTCTTCTTTTGATTTACAGTCAACACAGAAACGTGCATAAGGAATAATTCTTAAACGTGCTTCCTGA
>JAGOCT010000417.1 GCA_017998585.1 Candidatus Cloacimonadota bacterium
GCGGAGGAAGAGGGACTCGAACCCCCAAGGGCATAACCCGGCGGTTTTCAAGACCGCTGCCTTACCAATTAGGGCTATTCCTCCGTACTAAAATTCACACATCTATTCATTTGTTGATTTCAAATTATACAACCTACTGATTCTTGTCAATACTTTTTTTTAAACTGAATCATTTTGATACTTCCAATAGTTTAAAAAAATACTGTTTTATAATAAGTTATATCTAAGAATTTATTTCAAAAATCGTGTTTTTAAGACTGTTTTTTTCTTACAATTATCCATAAAAAAGTCTCATTTGCTATTTCCACATGTTTAAACATACAAATATCAAAGCCTGTTTTTAATAAGATTTTCCTGATTTTTTTACAAGAAAAATGACTGTAAAACAAACTCTCTCCCATAAAATCCTTGTAACCTGAAAACTCATCATCGCCTGTGTATTCTTTACATGCATAGGTAAACAAGCACAATCCTCCAGGTTTTAACCATTTATGCATTTGTTGAAACAAATATTCGTTTTTCTCTTTTTCTACATGAATAAGTGAATAAATGGCTGTTATCAAATCAAAACAATCTGATTCAAATGAGACTTCTGTCATATCTGATAAAATAGTATGCATTTCAGGCAAAAATTTATTAGCAAGACTGATCATCTTTTCAGAAAAATCTACTCCGGTAACCGCCCATCCTTTGCTGACAAACAAAGCTGGTACTGGTTCCCCTGCCCCACATCCTAAATCAAGCAAATGTCCTGATTCAACATTCACCAAATTTAGTAACTGATTGAGAATAATGTCAATATTAAAAACAGACCTGTTTGCTTCATATTTTTCAGCAAACCGATCATATATAATGCTAAGATTCGAACGTATATTCATCAGGAGATTTTAACATTAAATTGTTTTAGCCAGCGTCCAAAACAAATAAACCGAAATAAAGAATAATCAAAAGGAACAAAACCATCAATCATCTGATCAAAAAAGTCTTTTGTACTTTCATTTATAAAAGATTCAGACATACCCAGACTATCTTTGATCTCATTTCTAAAAAAGGCTGGATTTTCTTTCACCCATTGTTCTTCAGCAGTTACAAATGCCATCTTATCATGTCGGTTAATAATCTGACCTGGCAAAATATCTTTCATGGCATTTCTTAATATATATTTTGTCCTACCCTGGTTAATTTTATAATTCTCTGGCAAAGATAAAGCAAATTCGACTAATCTGTAATCCAAAAAGGGTACTCTGGATTCAATAGAATGTGCCATAGAATTTCTGTCTTCATTGTGCAAAAGAACAGGTAATTTAGAATAAAGAAGTTGCTCTCTCGATTCAGCACTCAGACTTAAGTTTGCTTTCTTCCAGTATGGAAATGGAATCAAACCTTCTGTATTTTTTGCCCAGCGAGCGCCTAATTTCCCACTCATTGAGACAGAGTAATGATAAAACATTCCACTGGATGTAGCTGAGACGATAAAACGAAGAATCTGTTTAAAATTAAAATCATGTAGCGCACAGGCTGATTTTACTTCTTTTATCAAATCAGACATGTTCATTGAACTTAGCAAACTTAAAAACAGATTTCCAAAAAACTGCATATATCCAGCAAGAATCTCATCAGATCCCTGACCATCCAGCATTACTGTGACTCCATTTTCTCTGGCAGTTTGAAACACTTTCCATTGGGCAAAAATACTACTGGAACCAAATGGTTCATCCTGATGCCAGATAATACTGTCAAAATCAGAAACAAAGTCATCAAACTCTGTATAGACAAAATGACTTTTACAGTTCGCTGATTCAACAACAGATCTGATATAATCACTTTCATCATAAGTCTTATTTCGAGATACGGCTGAAACAGTTTCCTGTAATTCGGCATTGCCCTGAGATCTAAGAATCGAATTGACCAGCATCACAATACTGGTGCTATCCATACCGCCTGATAAACAAGATCCGACTTTTACATCTGCCATCAAACGATATTCAACTGAACTTTTTAAAAGCTCAAAGAATTGCTTTGTCTGGTCTTCTATGCTGTCATAATCACTGGATTTAACTGAGATTTTGTACCATTTTATGATTTGATACTGATGGCTTTGCAAATCATACTTTAAACAGGAACCTGCCGGCAACTGAGATACATTTTGAAAAAAAGTGTCTGAAGAAGTATCCGAAAAACTCCATGATAAGAAATCAAACGCAGCTTGCTTATTTAAAACCGACTGCCATTCAGGCAATACTGTAAACTGTTTTATTTCAGATCCAAAAGCGAACAAATGAGCATTGGATATATAATAAAAAGGTTTTATACCATATCGGTCCCTGGCACAAAAAAGTTGATTTTCCAGTTGGTCATAAATAGCAAAAGACCACATACCATTAAAATGATTTAAACAATCTTCCTTCCAAAAATCCCAAGCAGCCATCACCACTTCTGTATCAGTATGAGATTTGAAATGATATCCTTCATTCTCAAGTATTGTTTTTAATTCTTTAAAATTATATATTTCCCCATTAAACACAATATGATAACGTTCAAGATAATGCATTGGCTGATTTCCAGCATGACTCAAGTCGATAATAGAAAGCCTTCTGTGCCCTAAACCAATATTTTGATGAATATAAAAATCCTGATAATCAGGTCCTCTGTGAGCAATGATGTCAGTCATTCTATGAAGTGTATTGCGTATATCTGAATTAGACTTGGAAATCAAACCTGAAATACCACACATATTTACCTCTTAATCGTGTTTAAACTGAAGATTATAAA
>JAGOCT010000418.1 GCA_017998585.1 Candidatus Cloacimonadota bacterium
GGGCAGTACAGGAAAAACTACTACTAAAGCGTATTTGTATAACATCTTGTCAGAAAAATATCAGGTTTTAACGAATAGTGGCAATGAGAATAATTTAATCGGCGTACCTAAAACGATACTGAATATCAATCCTTCCCATGAAATAGCCGTTTTAGAATGTGGCACCAACCAGTTTGGCGAAATTAGACAATTAGCTGAAATCGTTAAACCGGATATCTCTTTGATAATCAATATTGGACCTTCTCACCTTGAGTTTCTTGAAAATGAGGAAGGCGTATTCAGAGAAAAGTCAGTTCTATTTGATTATACAAAAGAAGTGATTATATTCCCTGAAAATGATTCAAAATTTGATAGATTTAAACATGATAATCAGAGTAGGGATTATGAGAAGTTAAGCATTGGTGAAAGCGCCTCCTCAGATTTCAATATCCATTCAATACTTGAAGGACAGGATAAAATTGAGTTCAAATTAAACGAAGAATCTTATCAGATCAATGATAATGTTCGTTTTAAGGTAACGAATGCATCATTTGCGATTGTTGCTGCGAAACAATTAGGCCTTTCAGCTCATGAAATCCAAAATGGCTTGCTAAAATCTTTAAATGTCAGTTACCGGATGAAAAAAATGGAGATGAATGGAAGCTTATGGCTGGTAGATTGTTATAATGCGAATCCGGTTTCTATGAAATCTGCAATACATTACTGGATGAAACTTAATCCACAGAAAAAACACTATGCTGTATTAGGAGATATGTTAGAACTCGGTAAATTGTCAGAAAAATATCATCAGGAAATACATGAAATTTTGGCTGATTACAATATTGTGGAATCAGTATTTAGTGTTGGGCAAATGAGCCGTATATATGGAAGTCATCATCATTTTGAAGGAGTTGATGAATTAGTTGGAAGCAAAATGCTAGATCAGATTCCTTCTGATAGTGTTGTTTTAATTAAAGCATCGCATGGTATTCATTTAGAAAGATTAATAGAAAGGTAGTCCAATATGTTTTATCACTTGTTTTATCCATTAGCACAGTATCACATCTTTTTTAATGTATTTCGTTATATCACATTTAGAGCGGTCGCTGCCTTTATCACAGCGCTTTTATTTTCCTTTTTTATAGGACCAAAGATTATTAAAGTTCTAAAAGAAAATAAAGCCGTTGAAACGATTAATGATGAAGTACCCGAATCACATAAAGTAAAGCAAGGAACCCCTACGATGGGTGGACTGATCATATTATCAGGTATTTTATTATCCACTTTACTGTGGAATAATTTACTAAATACGAACATCCTACTGCTTTTACTGACAGTGCTTTGGTTAGGTGGAATTGGCTTTTTGGATGATTATCTGAAAAACTTTCTAAAAGAAAAAAGTGGACTTGTGCCCAGATATAAATTACTTGGACAGGTAACCTTAGGGGCAATTATTGCTTGTGCTTTGTATTTTATGCCATACAATGGAGATATTACCTCAATCAGTGTTCCTTTTTTTAAAAACACATTCATTCATTTATCCTGGTTTTTTATCCCTTTTGTGATCTTTATGATTACAGGGACTTCAAATGCTGTTAATTTGACAGATGGACTTGATGGTCTGGCTGCTGGGACCATTTCTATCGCTACTTTTGGTTTAGGAGTGTTGGCTTATCTGAAAGGTCACTTCGTGATTGCACGCTATCTGAATTTAGAATTTATTCCTGAATCCGGAGAAATTACAATTTTTGCTGCATCCATCATCGGTACAACGCTTGGCTTTTTGTGGTTTAATACAAGACCGGCACAGATATTTATGGGAGATACCGGGTCTTTGACATTAGGTGGGTTACTGGCTTTGATTTCAATTATATTAAGGGAAGAGTTATTTTTTGCAATGATAGGTTCCATTTTTATTGCAGAGACTTTATCTTCAATGATACAACGTTATTATTTTAAATATTCCCGAATGCGAACAGGTACAGGTGTCAGATTTTTTAAGAAAGCACCATTGCATCATCATTTTGAAATGTCAGGGGTCCCTGAGGAAAAGATTGTTGTTCGTTTTTGGATTATTGCAATATTATTAGTGGCAATTGGTCTGGGTACGTTAAAACTACGTTAATGGATTTATAAAGAAGGTTTATGATGGAATGGATTAAACAAAGATTTTCAATAATTGGTATGGCAAGAAGTGGGATTGCTGCCGCTGAGAAAGTGGTAAAAGCCGGAGGCAGTGTATTTTTATCAGATGCCAAGAAAGCAGCAGATATTGCTGAAAGTGACTATTTGCTTGAGCATTTTGACTGTGAATTTGGAGGAAATACTGACAGAGTGCTTGATGCAGATGTGATCATTTTAAGTCCTGGTGTTCCTCAGACAATTCCGATTGTACGTAAAGCAATGAGTCAAAACATTCCGGTAATCAGTGAGATAGAGTTTGCTTATCGGATTATGAACAAAAGCTCAAAAATTATAGCTGTAACCGGCTCTAATGGAAAGAGTACTACCGTTTCTATTATCTATCACTTATTGAAAACAGCTGGTTTTAAAACACTTTTAGCCGGAAATATTGGTGATGCTTTTAGTAGTTTTGATATTGAAAATCATTATGACTGGATCGTATTAGAATTAAGCAGTTTTCAGCTGGAATTAATTGATCAGTTTACACCGGATGTTGCTGTCCTGACAAATATTACTCCTGACCATCTCAACAGATATAACTCTTTCGATGATTATGCTTTAGCAAAAATTAACTTGTTTAAAAATCAGAATAATCATCATA
>JAGOCT010000419.1 GCA_017998585.1 Candidatus Cloacimonadota bacterium
AGTTGAGTTCAATCAACCGTCAGGATTATACTTTTCATCATCTGAATTTTCATTCATCTGTCAAACTGAATAATGGAGAGATATCTGCTCATATTCACAATGCTGGTTTTAGCTATAACAAGATTCCTGTTAAGCTAAAAGAAGTATCCTTCAAACAAGATTCAGAGAATCTTTATGCAAAGATGATGCAAATTGATTTTGGCAATAGTCAAATCACCGGCCAATTTTCTCAAAACACTCAAAAAAAAGAATTTCAGATACACATCAATCACCTGGATACCCATGATATCAGCCAATTTTCAAGAACACCATTACTACCAGGTATTGCTTCTATAAAAATAATGGGCTCACAAGAGAAGAGCATTCTCTATGCACAGGCTTTTATGTCCACAGAACAAGGGAATCTGGATATAAAATTGAAGTCGCTTAATATTCAAAAACAAAAGGCAGACCTTCTGCTAACATTTCATCACTTTAATCCCCTTCAGTTTACTCATGAAGAACAACTACTTTTAGATGGTCAGGCTGAAATCAGCATTCAGGATTTTAATGTCTTAAAAAGTAAGCTGAAAGCAGATTTGCGATTTAATCAAATCCAGTTTCAAGATTATCAGCTAACAAAACTGATAACTCAAATTGAAAAAGAAAGCAATCAGGCAGTGATGACAATTTATAGTAACATCGCCACACCCATGAATCATCAGAGACCTTTTGAATTTTTCACTCAGTTAAAATTACAAAATCTTTTAAATATTGATCAGAAACTCAATCAAAATATGGGCTATGAAGGGTGGAGTTCTTTTCGTAAAATAAATCCAGGTGATTTTTTTAAGCATGAAAAACTAAATGATTCCATTGATTTAGAACTTTCATTCAGAGGAAAGGGATTAAATCCAGAGAAGGCAGTTTTAACGGCTGAAGTGAATATCTCTGGTTTTACTAAAGACCATTTAGCTGGATTTGACGATTTTAAATTAAAAATTGACAAACAGAATAGAACGATCTCAGCGAATTTGCATCTTAACAATATTAAGTACGACTCTCTTAAAGTGTCTAATGTTCATCTTTATTCAGAAATCAATACAGATTTTTCAAGCCCAATATTTATCAAACATCCTACTCACGCACGGTTAACATTCCAGGATATTCGTTTTAATAATAATCGAGTCAACGAACTGATTCTCATAAGCCAATCAGAGCAAAATAACAAAACATCGAACAGTTTTTTAATAAACAGTTCACTCAGCGCTTTTGCAGGAGACAGTTTAAATCTCAATACAAATTTTACTTTTAATCCTTTAAATTTCTCTGAAGTTTTAATCAATGAGTTAGACATCCTTTTTAAACATATCAGATTGAAAAATAAGTCTCAGGCAAAACTGATTTTAAACAAACCGGATTATGCCATCGAAGATCTTAAGATAGCTATAAATAAAGGTCATTTAGATATTGATGCACAATTTAAAGAACCTGACCAGATACAAGCAGATATCGGGATAAAAGAGTTTTTACTATCTGATTTTAACACCTTTATCAGGGGTATACAAATAGAAAAAGGAATAATGAACTGGGATATAAAGATTGCTAATACAATTGAAAATCCTTTAATTAATTCTGAAATGTCATTAAACAATCTGATAATAAACACAGATTCTGATTCAATTAATACACCACCATTTGAAATTGATCGTATCAGACTTAAACTTAATCAAGACACAGAAAATACGTTTCTCAACACTAACTTGAAGATAAAAAATGAGAACATCCAACTATCAGGCACATTACCTCTCTACATAAACCACAAGAACATTATTAACAAACAGATACCTGACAAATCTAAAATATTTAACCTTCAATTACAAACAGGGAATACAAATTTAAGTCAATTTTCACACTATCTTAAACCAAAAGCATCTATGCGAGGGATGCTTAATTCTTCAATCCATTTTTATAATACACTCACCGATATTAAAACGGAAGGACAGTTGACAGTTCATCAGGGACAAGTTCAATACCCTGAATTTGGCACATTATTGAATGACATAAACATTTCAATTCGATTCAATCCAAACAAAATAATGCTTGATTCATTAGTATTGAAAGCTGGAAAGGGATTTGTAACAGCAGATGGAATTGCCTTTATTTCATTAAAAAATGGTTTTAGTCTGGATTCTCTTGATTTTGGATTACTGGCTAATCAGGCACAATTGTTACAATCTCCAGCTCTTGAATCGAAACTGAATGCCTTGCTATATCTAAGTGGTGATCAAAATTCTCTTATGCTGAGTGGCAGATCTGAGTTAAATGACACTAAGATCAATATCGACAAGCTGTTACGTTTTAATTCTTCGATTGAGTTAACGCCCCCATTACTTCTAAAAAGTCAAATCCCAGACAAAGACAGTATTCATACACGCAAAACAATCAGTCTGCCTCAAGCAGATAAAATAGGAATGAATGTTTTAGTAACGATACCGAAAAATACATGGATCAAAGGGAAAGACATGAATATTGAAACTGCCGGATCGGTGCAGTTAATAAGAGAAGACAAACAAATCATCCTAAATGGTCAGATTCAGTTATTAAGAGGTTACTATTCTCTGTATGGGAAACGTTTTGATATAGAAAGTGCAGTGATTACTTTCAAAGATAACAAAGAGTTTAATCCTGATTTAGATATCAAAGCCAGGTACAGGTTCAGAGAAGGCAATGAACGCAGAATACTCATTCTGACAGTAGGTGGCACTATCAAGCAACCTCAG
>JAGOCT010000420.1 GCA_017998585.1 Candidatus Cloacimonadota bacterium
AATACGATTTTAACCGGTATTGCAATTTAGAGATTGATACTTTTATGGATAAATATCATAATTACATCCCAAAACACATTATTGAATTAGTTAACAGTCAGGAACTTGCTCATGAGAAACTGCATATCCTTGCAAGTAAACTGAGAGAACAAGACTATAAAATCTACCTTTTCATAGATGAATATGATAATTTTACCAATACTTTGCTTACTGATTTTGGTGAAGGAGAATACAAAAGAATCACCCGACAAGCGGGATATTTTAAGCAGTTCTTTACCAATCTGAAATTACTGACATCAGGTACCGGTTCAGGTCTTGCGAGAATGTTTATCACCGGAGTATCTCCTGTAACGATGGATGATGTCACCAGCGGGTTTAACATTGGGGACAATATATCGACAGACATTTCCTTCAATAGTTTGTTAGGTTTTACAGAAAAAGATGTGAGTGATATTTTAGATTACTATATCTCAGTTGGAGAGCTAAAGATTAACAAAATTGAAGCCATGACCATTATCAAAAAATGGTATGATAATTATATCTTTTCAGCTGAAACCACTGAAAGTGTTCATAACTCTGATGCAATCTTATATTTTGTACATAAATCCATCCGTTCTAAGAAGATACCTGATAACCTCATCGACGACAATCTTCGAATGGATTATGGGAAACTACAATATTTGATCATACAGGATAAAGCCCTAAATGGCAATTTTAAGCGGCTGACAGAAATCATCAATAACGGTGGAATCGCTTCAGAGATCAAGAAGAGTTTTCCTTTTGACCAGATTACCCAACAGGATAATTTTATCTCTCTCTTATACTTTTTTGGCTTACTCAGTTTTTCAGGGCAATATGTTGAAGGTCTGCCATTTCTACATATCCCCAATGAAACGATCAAACAAATGGTTTTTGAATATATCAGGCGTTCTTTTGAAAATGCCTATGGCTTTTCGGTTCAGATGTATGAATTATTGCTTTTAGTCAGAAAAATGGCATATCGCGGTGAATTTAAAGAGGCTTTTGAATTCATAGAAAACGAGATTAAAAAGCAAAGTTCGTTGAGAGACTTTATTGATGGAGAGACCTTTGTAAAAGCCTTTTACCTGTCTTTCTTAAACATCTATGATTTCTATATCTCTGCCTCCGAAGAAGAGATGAATAAAGGTTATGCTGACCTCATTATGAAGCCTTTTTACATCAAGTATAAAGACATCAAATTCGCTTATCTGATTGAGTTGAAGTATATCCCCCGAAATCTAAAAGACCGTGATCTTGAAAAAGCCTTGCAACAAAAAATTGATGAAGCGACTAAACAACTTGGTCAATACGCCGAAGATGAATATGAACGCCAGATGCTGGGTCTGCCACCTTATGGAATGGTCAGCCTGAAAAAAGTGATAGTCGTCTTTCATGGCTGGGAACTGGCTTATTGCGAAGAAATTTAACCTACGAAGACCACAGGGCTAACGCCCCTACAATCGGGATGCTCTGACATTTTCGTATACAAAAATGTATGTATTCCAAATCATGAAATGATATCGTCGTAAGGGCTTTAGCCCTGATATCTTCGTAACTATAATATCATAAAACGCTATCACTTTCATAATATGATGATTATTATGCAACAATGATATATTAGTTTTTAATATATGATAAAAAAGCTATCTGTAATTACTTTAATAAAAACAGATAGCTTTAAAAAGACATTCTAAAACTAATTTTTACTAATTCTGCGAATCGCTTTCAATTCACCGAGAAGATACATCTGATGAATTTCTTCCAGAGGAACTTTTATCACAGAAAAATTTTTATTGATGGGGATTAGATGTATTTCCTGTAAATCATGCATCATATTTAGTTTCTTGAGAGTAAGTTCTCCAGCAATAACAACTGCAACTACACGATTGTTAAGTTCTTCCCAATTGCTGTTTTTTTGAATAAAGACAATATCCTGATGTTCAATATCAGGATGCATACTCAAGCCGTTCACACGAAAAACAAGAAAATCATCAAGATTCATGTTTGGGCGGTAATACGGAAAAGGGACAAAATCCAATGGTTCATTATTTCTGATTTCCATTGGTTCTCCAGCGGAAATTTCACCTTCAACAGGCAATAATTCAAAATTAGCTGCAGGAGGATCCTGAATATAAACAGGTACTCCCATTGAAGTATAAAAATATTTAGGAATATCGATTCTTCTGACTGAGCTGCATAATTTTCTTGCATCTTCGACACTCAGAATCTCCTCGACACGAAGTTGTCCAATCTCTTCTTCTGATAAAAACATTTCTCCAAAACCTCCTATTAACCAGTTTAAATTGACATGAAATACGGCTGTAAGTTTTTTTAGAAAATCTACCGAAGGCACAATCATATTTCTTTCATAACGGGACAAATTAGATTTGACCAAATCGAGATAGTCTGCCATTTCAGACAAGTTCATGTTTAATTCTTTGCGAATTAAAACCAGCTTTTCTCCAAAACTCATTATCATAAATACCTCCATATAATTGCATTTTTACAAGAGCCTCTTTTATTGTCAAGCTTTTTCTTGCATATGTGCAATTTATTTTTCCTCATATTTGAAAAAATAGCTTGATAAAAAGATGTATTATTTTTATTTATCCTTTTAAAGGAGAAAATAATGAAACAATCATTAATCGTATTGACTATTCTTTTTTCATGTATGCTTTTATATTCTAAGCATTTGCTTAATTTTAACGATGCAGATGAAGCTTCAAGCCTCATCAAAGG
>JAGOCT010000421.1 GCA_017998585.1 Candidatus Cloacimonadota bacterium
GATGCCTTTTAGTAAAACTGACTGGTTGCCAAGAACAATGCCATTATCAGCAAGCTTAGCTAAGGCTTTCATCGCTTCGGGCGTCATTTCATTCGGATGATTGAAGTGGGTATTAAACCAGATAGGAGGATATTTTTTTAATACATTGATTAAATTATCTGTAATTCTTTGAGGTAACACAACCGGAGTACGAGAACCAATTCTGATGATATCCACATGATCGATCGCATAAATTTTAGCAATAATTTCATCTAATCTTTCATCAGATAATGTTAAGGGATCGCCACCGCTGAGAATAACGTCGCGAACTTCGGGTGTATTACGAATATAATCAATCGCTTTGTCAATCTGATCCATTGGCATTGCTGCGTCATGTTCACCGGCAGTTCTTCTGCGTGTACAGTGACGGCAATACATAGAACACTGATCAGTAAGCAATAAAAGGGTACGGTCAGGATAGCGGTGAGTTAACCCGGGAGTTGGTGAATCTGTATCTTCGTGAAGCGGATCAGACATATCTGATTCAGAAATATAAGATTCCTGAATACGGGGAATGGCTTGTAAACGAACGGGGTCATTTGGATTAGATTCATCAATAATAGATAAATAATAAGGGGTAATCGCCATACGAAAAGAGAATTTTTCATTATGAAAAACAGCTTCTTCTTCAGGTAAAAGAGTGATGTATTTTTTTAATTCATCAAGAGTTGTGATACGATGTTTTAATTGCCAACGCCAATCGTTCCATTCTTCTGGTGTACCGATTGCTTTGATTTTTTTCTCAACATCAGAATCTGACATGTGTCCTCCAAATTTCTATTCAATGGAATGTCGTGAGCCGAAACTCACGACAAATCGTTATTTTAAAAAGCAGAAAGAAATCTTACTGCAAGCATCTTGCTTGCAGAAATCGCTACAAGTGTGACGCTTGTAGTACGATTTGTTAATCATTGATTACATATATCTTTCTTCAAAGATTTTCATTAAGGTTGCATTTCTTCTTAATAAGTCGATAGAAATCAATGCGTGATCATGAGCGTAACCATTTCCAAGGATCATATCGACGTCTGCGCCAATACCTTCAGCACCTAATGCTGCTTTAGTAAATGAGGTAGCCATAGAGAAGAAATAAACTAAACCACGGTCTTTAGAAGCCATGATAGTAGCCATTTCAGTATCTTCTACGTTAACACAGTTGATGACAACATCAGCCATTTTACCATTGGTAAGGCGAGATACTTCAGCCTGAATTGTAATTGCATCTGTTGCATCTGCAATAATCACTTCATCACAGCCTGTTTCGTGGCAGGTAGAAGCATAAGAATCTTTTCTGACAATGCCAATCACTTTACCTGAAACACCGGTTCTTTCTTTAGCGATTGCATTACATAAAACGCCTGATTTGCCGTTAGCGCCTAAAATGACTACATTGTCGCCAGGTTTTACTAATCTCTGTACTTGTGCTGGAGCACCTGCAACGTCTAAAACAGATAAAGCCAGATTTTCATTCATATCATCTGGTAATTTTGCATAAATACCAGAGCTGAAAAGAATTGCTTCGCCATCAATTTCAACCTGATCTTTGTCCAGATAAACTTTTTTTACTTCATTGACTTTTAAAGGAGTCAGAGAAAGAGAAACCAGAGAAGCGACTTTATCTCCAACTTTAATGGTTTCTTTCATTTCAAAATTTGGACCGATTTCTTTAACAACACCAATTAACATACCACCTGAACCGGTATCTTCATTTTTATGTTTACCTGTACGGCTGGTTAAATCAATCACGTGGTCAGCAAATGCTTTTTCTAAATCAGTATGACCTTGTTTTTCCAGTTTGGTTTTAATCTGATGGAAGGAAGCAGAGTCAACATTTAAACGAATAACGTCTAATTTTAATTCATTATCCCAAATTTCCATATCATTATCAATTACTCTTGCAGGTTGTGGTAAAACACCCTTTGGTTCGATTACACGATGTGTTCCGTAGCGGTTGCCTCCAGTTTTCATAACTGTCCTCCTTCTTTTAATGTACTTCTAAAATCAAATTTTTCTGTAATCATTCTCTCTGTCAATAAAATTATTCAAAAAAATGAGAAAGGAGCTCAAATTTTTTTGAACTCCTGACTAATTCTGTAATGATTCTTCTATTTTAAGAGTAACAATTTTTTTATCTGGCTAGTATTACTGGATTTGAACTGACAGAAATAAATACCGGAACTCAGGGCTTTTCTGTTTTTTTCAGCATCCCATTTAATAGAATGAGTCCCTTTTTTCAGTTTACCAGAAAACAGATTTTCTACTAACTGCCCCTTCACATTGAATATATTGATTTCACAATCTGTTTCTTTTTCAAGATTAAACAAGATATCGGTCATTGGGTTGAATGGGTTAGGATAATTTCTGAGATTTAAATACTGAACGGGTTGTGCAGAGTTGTCATCATAAGTAAGTGGGAAATTACTGACATTAGCAGTTCTTTGATTGTTTCCACGGTACACAGGCCAGTCAGAAGAACTGAATGGGATTCTGGTATCCAGATAATTCATTTTTTTAAATGAAGGGATAAGAATGTCTAAGTTGTTTGGTTCATCAATCGCAGAGATAGTAGGGGTCAAACGGTTTTCCATATTTAGATTGATGGTTTTTTCACTAATGAGTTCTCCATTTACATTGTAGAATTGGATAGTTCCATTGGTGCTTGTTATCATAATTTCATCTGTATCATCTCCGTTGATATCGACAGAAAC
>JAGOCT010000422.1 GCA_017998585.1 Candidatus Cloacimonadota bacterium
TTACCGAGACTTGTCTGTCTTGATGAATATACTCGAGTAAGCTTATCAGAAGATCTGCTTTAATAACCATCCCTGATCCGCCTCCAAAAGGATAATCATCAACCTGACGCTGTTTATTCTTTGAAAAGTCCCTGATATCAATCATATTGATCGTAATCTTTTCTCTCTCAATCGCAATTTTTGGGATACTTTCTGAAAGAAACGAAGTAAAACAGGAAGGGAAAAGGCTTAATACGTTTATTATCATATACCCTTAAACTGTTCTATATTTCTCACATAAATCACCTGATTTTCAATATCAGTTTTTTCTACATAATAAGGCACATCAGGTATCATGATTTCATTTCCTTCTATATCTTTCACAACAAATATATCCTGAGCATTATTGCTAAACCAATCAATTATTACGCCTACTTCTTCATCCTGACTAATGACTTTCATGCCGACAGGTTCATAATAGTCTTCATCATCAATGACACTGAGTTCTTCGGTGTCAATTGCGATCAACATATTCGTCTGCCCATTCATTTCAAGCATCAGTTCCGGTTCGGCAAATTTAATATACCATTTTCCCTGAATCAGTTTGGCTTTTTTAACTGTTACGTATCTCACTCTATGGTCTGTGAAGATCACGAATAGATGGTTGAACTGAGTGATTGAGTTTTGAAAGTCAGGATTCAGCCTCACAGGGACCCAGTCCTTAACGATCTGACCGAATCCTAACTTTCCTATAACTATTAAATCATCAATATCCATTATTCAACAATTTCAAGTTCGACCCGTTTTCCCTGCTTAGTGGAAACGGCTTTCAAAATCGTTCTAATAGCACTTGCCGTACGTCCTTTTTTACCAATCACTTTTCCAATATCTGATTTGGAAACATGTAATTCGTAAAGCGTCACTTTATCACCAAGTATTTCCTTAATCTGTACTTCACTTGGATCATCAACAAGTCCTTTTACAACAAATTCCAGTAAATCTTTCATGTTAAAACCTCAGCTGATTATTCAGCAGCTGCTTCCTTTTTAACATATTTCATTTCATGCCATTTTTTCATGATGCCGGCATTTTTGAATAAAGATTTAACGGTTTCTGAAGGCTGAGCGCCTACTTTGAGCCATTTAATTGCTAATTCTTCATCAATTTTAACGATTGCCGGATTATGTTTTGGATCATAATGTCCAATATTTTCAATATACTTTCCATCTCTTTGTACGCGAGAATCAACCGCAACTATGCGATAGAATGGTTTGTTGATTGAACCCATTCTTGTAAGACGAATCTTTACCATTTCTACTCCTTATCTATATTAAGCTATATTATTTTAAAAGTCTATACTTTTTAATTATCCTTATTTCGTCAAGTGAAATTTTAGAAAGGCATTTTAAAGTTTTTCATAAACTTAGATGTATTCATATTTTTCATCATGGATTTCATCTGTTCAAATTGCTTTAAAAGCCGATTAACAGCTTGTACAGAAGTACCACTGCCTTTTGCAATTCTTATTCTTCTGCTGCCATTAATTAATTGAGGTTTTTCTCTCTCTTTTAATGTCATAGAAGTAATAATTGCTTCCACATGAGCAATTTGTTTGTCATCAATTTTAACTTGATCCATCATTTTTGCATTAATTCCTGGTATCAGTTTCAATAATTGATCCAATGGTCCCATTTTTTTCATATTGTGGAGTTGTTCCAGAAAATCAGACAAAGTAAACTGATTTTTCTGCATTTTTTGAGCGAGTTTTTCTGCCTGATCATCATCAAAAGCTTCCTGAGCCTTTTCAATCAGACTGAGAACGTCGCCCATCCCTAAAATTCTGGAGGCCATACGATCAGGGAAAAATTCTTCCAGATCGGATATCTTTTCGCCAGTACCCACAAAGGCAACAGATTTACCCGTAACAGCCTTAATAGAAAGTGCAGCACCACCTCTGGCATCACCATCCAGTTTTGTTAAAATTACGGCATCAAATGAAAGTAAATTATTAAATTCTTTAGCGACATTAACCGCATCCTGACCAGTCATTGCATCTGCTACAAAGAAAATGTAATCTGGTTTGACATAGTCTTTTAATTCTTTTACTTCTTTCATCATCTCTTCATCAATATGAAGACGGCCGGCTGTGTCAAAAATCATCAGACTGGTATTGTTCTTCTGTGCCCATTCTAAGGCATTTTTTGCGATATTTTTGACATTCTTAGTATTAGTATCGGATATAACGGGAATATCCAGCTGCTTACCTAAAACTTCCAATTGGTGTATCGCAGCAGGACGATAAACGTCACAAGCAACGAGTGAAGGGAAAGCACTGCGTTTTTTTCTGAAATAATTAGCAAGCTTTGCACAGGCAGTTGTTTTACCTGAACCCTGTAAACCAACTAGCATAATTTTGGTAAGTCTGTTATTGTGAAACTCAAAATTCAGGTCTTTATTATCCATAAGAGCAATAAGCTGCTCATGAACGATTTTCACAACCTGCTGTCCAGGCTCCAAACTTTTCATGACTTCCTGACCCAGTGCACGGGTTTGAATTTCATTGATAAAGTTTTTCACTATTTTAAAATTCACATCGGCTTCCAGTAAAGCCATTTTTATCTCTTTGAGAGAATCCTGAATATTAGATTCACTCAATTTTCCTTTGCCTTTCAGGTTTTTAAAAATTCCATTTAGTCTTTCTGATAAATCTGAAAACATTACATTAAGCTCCTGACTCTGTCTGTATAATTATCAA
>JAGOCT010000423.1 GCA_017998585.1 Candidatus Cloacimonadota bacterium
AAAAAAAGTGATCTTCAACTCCAGCTCATCAAGCAGATCCAATACATGAGGAATGAAAATATCGAAATATGACGGATACTTTTCCCATCCTTCATCACCATGGATCTTCATATAAGACCACTGGTTGTCAAGGTCAAGAGAGATTGAGGCGAGGGGTTTGGGGTTTGCCATAAACTATAAATTTAAGATAAAGGATAAAAGGAAAAAGATAAAAACAAGATAAAAGATAAAAGGAAAAAATAGGATAAAAGACAAAAGGAAAAAGATAAAAGTTACTTTGAACTGGGGTTTTTAATTTTATCTGGATCTTTGGACTATAGAACCCAGGATGTTCTTAAGTTCTGCGGATTCATTTATTAAATAATCTAATTCTGTCTGGTTTATCTCTTCTACAGTTCTTTTGATAATTCGTAACCAATAATTTGATTCTCGCATTTCTCTTAATGAGATCCTGACCTTGTTATTAAAGTCAGGTTTTGATGATCCGGCCTGAGATTCTTCATAATTGGCTCCGGAGGAACATGCAGCCTTTGATAACTGTACCCTTATAGTTTTATTTTCAGGTGTAAACGGTAAAGTCCTGAGAAACTTAATAACCCTGACAGCAAATTCAAAAAGCCTATCACACAGATCATTCTTCTTCTCTTCCATCCTGCTCTACTTTTATCTTTTCCCTTTTATCTTTTATCTTTTTCTCTTTGTCTTTTATCTTTCCGCGCCTCCGGCGCGGACATGCTTTCGCCCCGTCAGTCCCATCTATGAACTAACAAAACATAAGAAAAACCGAGTCTAAAATTAACCGTATGAAGAGTCACTGCCAAACTGTGTTATTAACGATTTGACAGAGTTATACACGGATTTAAAACTTTTATCCTGAAATCTAATATGCCAGTATTTGCGATCAGGTTATTTAAAACAGAAAAACCCTCATTCATCAAATATTTCCGGTGTTTTGATAAAAGAAGGTTTTTTTCTGTTAATGTTTCGTTTCCGTAAAAATCTCCTGTCACTTTTTGATACCCGTCATTAAGAGCCCCCCTTGTTAAGTATTTCATCCAGTTTTGTTTCTGCTATACTTATCGTTTCATTTACATTAAGTGTGCCATTCACAATCTGTGCAGAATTAATTATATAATAACCTTCCAATGAGGTGAATGCCGTTGGTAACTTTTCTGAATAATTTAATACCGGTAATGCAAAAACCCTTCTTGCAGATGCCATATTAAAATGAATGACATCATCATCCGACAGCTCAGGATACATCTTATATAGCGCTCCCAGAAAATGCTTCCTGATCTCTTCATCAGATCTGTCAAAGAGCTCATTCTCAGGTTCAACATACTTCGGAAGATAGACAAGGTTGTTGTTCCCAAGTTCTTTCTTATCGACAAGAGCTGTCATCTCGATAATACCTGTAAAAGGAGGCCATGTATCAGTAATATTAGTAACATAATACTGAGATACAGGTCTTTTAAGCAGGACTGACGGACATACAACACCAAGATATCTGATCGCCCTGTGCTTCGAAATTTCAGTTTCAGTAAGCGATGGTGCTATGCTTACCGAGATATCAGATGGAAGAGTTGAGATAACCCGGTCAAACTCATAGTCAGATGATGACATAGTTTCTATCCTGATCCTCTCTCCATCGTAACCTGATACATTTTTTACCCGGGTATTGAGCAGTATCTCCACACCCATTGTCTGAAGCTTGTCAGCAAAAGCCCTGTTTATTCTTTCATACCCTCCTGAGACATATCCGAACATCTCTTTTTTCAGTCCGGTCCGTCTTGCCGCATACATTCGCTGTATGGTTGACCAGATGAATGATGCTGAAGTATCTTTATAATGATCCCCCAGCTTGGCTTTTAGTAAGGGGAGCCAGATCTTATCGAAAACATTCTTCCCTGACCACCTTAACAACCATTTCTCAAGAGGGATCTTTTCAAGTCGTTTCCCATCCTTAATAAGTGATGCAGTTATGATTGTAATACCCAGTCTGAACTTTCCAAACAAACTAATTGGAGGAAACTTAAGGTATTCAAAAATATTTGACATTGAATACAGTCTACCACCCGAAAAAAAACCTGTTTTAGTCTCAACCCAGTTCAATTCACTTTCCAGTCCTATTTCCGTCAATACTTTTCTTGTATTCAGGTCCGACATGAGTATGACATGATAGAACTTGTCCCAAGTAACTCCGTTCATATCAATAGTCCCGGCAAGGCCCCCAGGTTTCGCAGAAGACTCGAAAATTGTCACTTTATGACCTTTTTGCGAAAGGCGCATAGCCAGCGTCATTCCCATTATGCCCCCACCGATTATTCCCCAGGAGTTGGATTGATTTGTCATATTTTTATATTATAGATGAAATTTGTTTAGACCAGAGAACAGCAGTGACTCATGGCAAAGGGCTCAGAGCGAAGAGCGCAGAGCGAAGAGCGCAGAGCGCTGAGTTCCGCAGATTTATTTTTTTAACAATCTTTCACTGCTCAGATATGCGCATTCCACCAGACGTGATTTAAATCTATTATATTCAGGAACCATTTGAATCCTGCCCGTATTCGCTATTTCACATCCTGTGGAACAAGTCCTGGCCAGTCGCTGGACAACACTGAATTTTACTTTATTATACTCATCGTAAGCGTAGTTGGTATTATAGAATTCAATAAGCGTCATCAGTTCATTCGCAAGACCTTTCTCCATTGCCCTGAAACTTTCAAAGACAAAA
>JAGOCT010000424.1 GCA_017998585.1 Candidatus Cloacimonadota bacterium
CGATAAGCTAATACATCACAAATATTTGTACAAGACTTTTTATGATACCCAGGATGATAAAATTGAACTTTTGAATCTGATTATGGATAAAATAGACACCGAAAACAGTTCATTGGAACTCTCTTATGAGGAATATAAAATGCTGAATGAATTATATAATTTGTTCCGAAACATCAGCAATGAGTTTATAAATAAAGCATACAGGAAGTTTGAAGAACAAAAAGAGGCTCATGAAAAAGCGCTGA
Organism: Candidatus Cloacimonadota bacterium; assembly: GCA_017998585.1. Next base: position 246 of record JAGOCT010000424.1, read on the forward strand.
TCAAGGCAAAGGATGAGCTGATGCAAAGCTTTTCGCATAAGATGAAAAATTCCTTCCCCAAGTCTGTTGCAATACTGGAAAATCTGAGTGCTACTTATCCGGAGACCAAAGACGATGTCAATTCTGCTATCAAACAGATTCAGCATCTGGAAAAGCTGGCACATGCCATCAATTTTACCTTTAAAGGCAATCTTGAAGATGTAAAATACGATATGGAAAATCCGGTCAATGGTAAGAGCTTTAAACAAATGATACTGTCAGCGCTTGATAATGCCATTGAGAATCTGCTTGACAAAAGCGGGGTGTATAGTGTCTATATTGCCCGATATATGGATTTGGCACAAAAGAAAAATGCCAGATCAGCCTATCAGAAAGTGACTGTGAAAGATGAAGAGGCATTGAAGGGTTTTACCAAAGCGTATTTCGCAGAATTAGTACTGGATATTGAACAGGCTGGACAGGTCATCGTGGGTAATTCAAGACATACCATGATAAAGTTTTCCGAGATTATTGACGAACTGGTCTTTAATGCCCTGAAATATACAGCCAGTGCCGAAGAAAGAGTGATTCAGATTGCCTTTAAGGCAGAGAAAAATTACTACTCCTTCAGTATTGAAAACGCTTGCAATCAACAGAACAATCAGCTTAAAACTTCAGGTTTGGGGACTCAGATTGTCAAAAACACGATGGAAGCAATGCAGATACCCTATCAGGTGTCAGTTACGGAAACTGCCTACAAAGCAGTCATTCAATTTCCGATTTGTCCGGAATAAATATATTGAAAGAAACAGAGGTGTAAATGGGTAAAATTATGTATCTTGAAGATCAGCCGGACAGTGCATTTATTATCAATGTCTTTGGAATGCTTTTAAATCCGCAGGAAATCAAAAAGCTGAAAGAATCAGAAAATGATCCGTATGAACTTCATCAGGCAGTTAAAGATAATATGGTGTTTGAACTGGTTACCGACTTTTCGGTTGCACTTAAAAGACTGGAGAAAGGACTGCTCCATTATGATTTACTGATTGTTGACAGGGATTTGTACGATAATGGCTTAAAATACAATCCGACTGACCTAATTAAGACTGATCCTGAGTTTAAAGAAGACTATCATAAACGGGAAGGAGATTTTCTCATTGGCTACTGTTATAAAAACAGGTATGACATTGATAATCGATTCTATATCTTTACCGGTAATACAGATGAATTACAACTCTCTTCAGAACTCCGCTTTATCTTATCAGACCATTTTAAAAGTGAGAATGTCATTGTTAAAGGGTCAGAAGGCAAGAATAAACTAATTCGCATTATCAAAAGTCTTCCGGATTTGGAGCTGGAAGTAAAAAATACACAGTACCTGAAAATCCTCAAAGAGATGCCCTCTGAGAAAGAAGATTTTAGTGAGCTTTTCTTTAAGTTGCTAAAAAGTAATGAAAACCATGAATCACTCAATATCAAAGATCAGTTAAATTTGATTAGAAACATTCTTGAAGAAATTTTGACCGAATCAGCCAGGAATTTCAGAGTACCACAGCATTACTGGACGAAAGGTAGTCTCAATTGTACCAAATACATTACGAAATACCTTAGCGATTATAATAATCTGGAAGATAAGCCCGTTTTCAGACATGAAACCAGTTCTGTCATCATTGAAGCGATGTCATCCATCTACCGTATCAGCAGTCAGTTTGGAGCTCATAACAGTAAAGGATTTAAACCGACACAGGACACTGTCAGCTCTCTTATATTTGGTTTGAAAGATATTATCAGCTGGTATGGGGATGTAATAAAAAGGAGCGGGAAATGAGTGAAGATATCAATGCAAAATCAATTGTAAGGATAACTGTCCTCAGTTATCCTATAAAAGATGAAGGTGAAAGTTGATTCGTTTAGCTCAACTAAGGATAGTTGAGCATACAACTGTAAAGTTGTACTTTACCATCAATTTTCTTTAGAAAAGCATTTTTGGACAGCATGAAAGTATTGATTCAGATATTCTGAATTGCTTTGACAAATATCATGTGATTTGAGAGATTTGTATAGTGCGATGATTTTTTGCTCTTCATTATTTCTGAGTATTTTGAAAAGAAAGCCTTGCTTATTAGTAATGCCCGATAAGGATTCAAAATGAAACACCATCAGATAAATCAGAAAATATTTATTGAGAAAATGGTTGATTAACCATGAATCGTTATATTCAGTACCTGCCTGGCACACGCAAACACTACACGATTGGTTATAAGAGATTCTGGTATTATATCCATCCATTGATAACCATGAAGTCTTAGAATGATTTGTTGAATTGTCAGGACTTAACCTCTCAGACATAATAGACATGACATTGTTTACTAATGAACTATGCTCGTAGGTTTGGAGATCCAGTTTTAAAAAACTATGCATCATAATATGGTCAATGCAAATGCTGTTCATTTGAAGTTTTTTAATCAGGAAGTCAGCAAAATTAAAGGTATTTATGGAATCTGTG
>JAGOCT010000425.1 GCA_017998585.1 Candidatus Cloacimonadota bacterium
GTATAATCATACTTCTGAACATATAAATCATTCATTTGAGTATAACCAAATACATACACATAGGCAGAATCTGCGATTACTGTCGTATGCCCCCAATCAATGGCAGGATTGACGATAATATGTCCCCACAGGCATTCTCCCTGATTATCAAATGCAGTGATAGATGATCTGCTATTACTGGAATATCTCACCAGAAAGCCTAAATCTGAAACATACTGTATTTCGCGGATATATCTTTCAGGTCCTGCCTCAGGCATATCAAGCGAAACCGTCTCCAGATATTCACCCGCACCGTTATAATGTCTTATTCCATAATGAATGTACTTATTTTGCAGGAAGTAAAAACCACCCTGATGATCTGACAAGATACCAAAGGATTTATTGATGTCAATGTCATAAGGTAATTCGATGCCTTGAGAAGTCCATAAAAGTTCACCATTGGCATTGATTTTCTGTGCTCTGACAGTAATCAGACCGTTTGCACTCTCCGGTTCCTGCATCCAGCAGACAATCACAGAGTTATTATCCGAACTGATAATCGTAGGAAAGTATTGGTTTGCCTGAGTCTGTATGACTGGTATGCCTTGTTCACCCCAGAGTTTTTCTCCATTGTCAGTTATCATTTGCACATAACAGCGTGCATAAATCTCCTGACATTCTGTCCAGACTGTGGCGACTCTATTCGGGAAAACAGCCGTTTTACCCATATAAATCAGGTCATTATAATCTCTGATAGATTTTGGGTTTTCCCATTGTTCGATAGCGGATAATGACAAATATAAAAAAATAAAGATACTAACAAGAAGGATTTTTTTCATCCATACTCCTTTATGATCATCAGAGTGTCACTTCGCAAAAATCAGTAGTAATATCTGGATTTATTTTATTGTTTTTAACCATTCTTCGATGAGACGTACAAGCTCTGTATTTTCAGTTTTTTTAAGTAATTGATTTATAATTTGCAAATCTTCATCTCTTTTTTGTTGAAGGTATTGATTTTTATATGCAAAGAAAAACGCAAAATCACTTTTTTCCTGATCATTGCATTGTTTATAAACATGACCTGCCCGTTCAAAATACCAGGCAGCATTTTTATGGTCATTCATTTTCTGGTAAGCTGAAGCAAAATAATAGAGGTCTGTCGCCAGATTATGGAAATTCTGGTCGATGACATCTGCTTCGTATGCCTTCTGGAAATAGCGAATGCTTTTCTGATAATCAGTCTGACTGGCATTACGCTGATGATATGCAACATAACCTAAAGTATAATAGGCAAAACTAATCGCAGATATATTTTCAAATTGTTTTTTTTTATATGCTTTGAGTGCTTTATCTGCTTCTGATTCGAGTGCTTCTGTTTTAGACTTGAAATTTTTATTTGTTTCAAAAAGTGAAAGATATTCCCAACTGTGTTTGCGAAGGCTATGCTCCTGATTTTCTTCTTGAATACTTTGAAATACAGATAATAAAGAATCATATTCCGAAAGCTGATACAGATATTCTATTTTTAAAAGTGTAAACTCATTGGCTAAATCATTTTTACCTGTGCTAATCGACAGGGTACTTTCTATTTTCTGGCAGATATTATCATAATCAGATTTCTGATTCATCTGCTTGTATTGACGGGCTATAGAAATCTGTGTGGCAAGCACACCCTGTACATCATCTGTCAGCCTGTATTTTTCAAGGGCATACTGATAGTAGGTAAGCGCTTTATCCCAGGCTTTAATCTTTTCAAACTGGGAGGCTTTTTCAGATAACTGTAACGCTTGCTCCTGAACAGGGTTGTTGATGATTCTTTGCTTTGGAAGGCTTGAACAGGCATTTAGGAGCAGACTCAGCATCAACAGATAGATTAGATGTTTCATAGATTACTCTTTCGGGATTTCATTTGGACGTTCATTACTGTTACTTTTAGTATCTGTTTTAGAGTTTTCAATACCCCCTCTGATCAACGGATTATTGTTGAGCCCTTCAATGGTTTTTTGAGCAGAGTTGAGAGTCGATTGAGTTTCAAGAATAACCGAGCTGATCTCCGGACTTTGAGATTCCAGGTATTTAAGTAATTTATTAACTTCCAACATATTTTGATTTAGATTATCCAGAATTTGTTTAATTGGCTGAATAATATTTTTTTGCTGAGGGTCAATTAATTTGACAGCCAGTCCATTGGGATCAGAATATTCTTTAATCATCAGATTTGCAGATTTGACGGTTTCGTTGACTAAATCGGCAGTGTCATTGATTTTTTTTGCAATTTCAGCAACCTGATAGAGCGTTTTAAATAGTTCTCCATCATTTTCAACATAATCTCGATTTAGTTTTCTAATGGTTTCATTTGTCTTTTTAAGAATTTTTTCAAGATCCTGAGATGCGTTAGCAATATGATAGAGCGTTCGGAATACAGAGCCCTGATCCTGATTGTTATCCTGGTTCAGATTAGAGATAAACTGATTGACATTACTTAAAATAGAGGACATCATATCATTGGAAACTGTGATATTACTCTTTGTCAGATAGACTTTTCCCAATGCTGTAGTAAGCTCCGGCACCATGTCATTTTCCTGATTGATAAGTTTTAAATTGGGTCCCTGTATCAATTCAATCGAGCTTTTCCCTGAAATGGGATTGATATTCTTACGTAAAACAGAATTGTGTACAATCTTGTTGCGATACGGTTCATAAACGATGAATTCAGCATCAATCAGATTCTGGTCATTCA
>JAGOCT010000426.1 GCA_017998585.1 Candidatus Cloacimonadota bacterium
AGGAGGAACACCTACATAACCTAAACGAACAATATTTTTAAATGGTGTCCTTAATGACACTTCCTGTAAAAAATGATCTAAATCTGATTCATAGCGTTGAATATCTCCGTTAAAATCAGATGATGACACTAACCATAAATGATTTTCTCCGCCTCTGACTTTGTTTTCCTGCCAGGTAAGCCTATCTAATTCATTCAACTTTTTTCTAATATGATCGCATTCATTTTTTGCTTTTATTGTTTTTGATCGATCTGTTTGAAAATATGCTTCCAGTTTTTTTATTTCTTGATTTAGACTAGCATAATCTCTTTGGTAAGGATAGGAAAATGCATGAACATGGATTCCCTGATCTTCTAAAATACTCATTAAAGAATGAGTGTTCGAACAGTCACCTTGAACAATACCAATAACAACATCAATGTGATATGCTGATATTGTGGAATACATTCCTTTTATCCATGAGCAAATATTTCTTGGGAAACCCTTCTGTTCAGCTTCTGTGACCAGTTGTTGGGGATTATTCATTACAAATACATTATTCAAATCAATTGCATGATGCCCTGCTCCTAATACAACCTCTACAGGAAATGAGGTGGTAAAACCTATCTTCATATATATTTCTCCATAATTCTCCTCATGTTGTAGCGCAAGCTACCAGCTTGCGAAAAGAAAATAACAAGCAGGTTGCTTGTCGTACTACCAGCTTGCGAAAAGAAAATAACAAGCAGGTTGCTTGTCGTACTACCAGCTTGCGAAAAGAAAATGACAAGCAGGTTGCTTGTCGTACAACCAGCTTGCAAAAGGCTACAAGCAAGTTGCTTGTAGTACCGGAAAATAATCTAGTCCAGCAATTCAAGATAAGTCATTTCCTTCTCTTCCAGGATTTCCTGAAGCTGTGTTATTTCTTTTGAAAGGATATCAATATCTATATTGATTTGTTTGATTTTTTGGCTGTCTCCAAAAGTATCTGGATCTGAAAAAAGGAGATGCTTCATCTCAACAGATTGCTTCTTGGAAGCAATTTCTTTTTCAATTTCCTGTATTTCTTTATAAAGTTTTTCAATGATATAAGGATTTATCTTCTTAATTTTTTCAGGTCTGTTTGCTGATAGTTTCTCTTTTTCTGGCTGATTTTTTTTGATTTCATTATTGACAATCACTTCATCAATCAGAGTCTCAAGCGGATCGATAGTTTCCAGTACCTGCATATCTTTGAATATCCATATTTTTTTTGCAACATTTTGAATAAAATAACGGTCATGTGAAACGAATATAATTGTTCCATCGTATTCTTTCAGTGCACGTTCCAAACTTTTAATCATTGATATATCCAAATGGTTGGTAGGCTCGTCCAGAATCAAGAGATTTGGTTTTTCATGAATCATCTTAGCCAGATAAAGACGTGCTTTCTCCCCACCACTCAATGATTCACAACGTTGTTCGACTTTGTCGCCGGTAAATCCAAATCTGGCCAGATAACCCAATACATAGCCGATAGTTTCAAAAGGTACCAATTGCCAGATGGTATCAATCACTCTGATATCCAGATCGAGTTCATAATGTAACTGATCGTAATATGCAATACTTAAGCCAGAGCCAGTCCACAGATTTCCGCTAAGGGGTTTGACATTTCCAAGCAGCATTTTTATCAGTGTAGATTTACCTGAGCCATTCGGACCTAAGAGACAAATCTTATCCTGGTAATGAATATTCAGGCAGATATCTCTAGCCAGCAGATTATCAGGGTATCCTAAATCAATATGTTCCAAACGATAAATATCATTACCACTTCTTTTATCCGTTTGAATACGAAGTTTGAGATGTTTATCATCACCAGGTTTTTCAATGATTTCCATCCTGTCCAACATCTTTAATCTGGATTTTGCCTGATTTACTTTTTGTCCAGCCATATTTCGCTGAATAAAATCTTCTGTTTTTTCAATTAGTTTTTGTTGCTGTTCATACTGTTTTTGCAACAAGATATGACGGGCAGTTTTTTCTGTTTCATAAAAAGAGAAATTTCCCCCGTAAGTACTGATTCTCTTTTCTCTCAGTTCATAAATTTTATTGACTGCTTTGTCTAACAAATAGCGATCATGAGAAACAATCAGAAATGCACAGTTGACTGAATTCAGATAATTTACCAACCATTCAATCATCTTAATATCCAGATGATTGGTAGGCTCATCCAGCAACATGATATCGTGTTTTTCCAACAAAGTATGAATCAGGCGCAATCTTGTTTTTTCACCACCTGAGAGAGAATTCACAGAGCGTTGGTAATAATCTGGTGAAAAGTTAAATACCGTCAGCATCATTTTGATTGAGTTTTCATATTCATAAGCATCAAGCGCTTCAAATTCGTGTTGAAGATCCGCCAGGCGATTTAGATTTTTCTCTGAATGATCTGTCTCCAGTAATATATGCAATCGATCAATCTCTTCTTTTAACTCAAGAATATCATGACGGGCATCCAGCAACCAGTGAAACACTGTATCTTCTGTCTCAAAGTCAAATTCCTGCGATAAAAAAGAAATATTTGCATTCTTTGCCCGATTGATATTGCCGTATTTTGCCTGCATTTCTCCTGTTATTATTTTAAAAAGTGTCGATTTCCCTGTTCCGTTTCGTCCAACCAATCCGGCACGTGTATTTTTATCGAGGCTTATGTTTATATTTTCAAATAAAAGGCTATCACCAAACTCATGACCAATCTCTTCT
>JAGOCT010000427.1 GCA_017998585.1 Candidatus Cloacimonadota bacterium
GAATTGCTTTGATCGAGAAATGAAGTATCTGGATTAACGACCACGGAAGGCACGGAAAGACACGGAAAAAGATTATTTTAAAAACAGAAGCAGACTTGGTATGAGATAAAAGTAAAGTACGTAAACCACAGAGAACGTAGGAATCGCTTTGATTGAGAAATGAAGTATCTGTATATACGACCACGGAAGGCACTGAAAGACACGGAAAAAGATTTTAAGACACGGATTACGCTGATTTTTAGGATTTATGTCTTAACCCTGCTTCAAAAATGCATCATAATGACGGTTTATCAGGAAATAGACTTCATTTCCTGAACTTATTAGTTTTAAGCAAAATATCAATGACAAATTCAAAGTGCTCATGTCTGATAACTTCATCCTTTTGGCTTTTGAGCACTATGATAAAAATAAAAAATATAATGATTGACGAAAATGCAAGTCTTTAAATAATCGTCAATTAAATGACTGATACAAGACTCAAGAGCCATTTTATGAGTCATTTTGTCTCAAAGAGACAGTGGAAGTCCTCCACAATAAGAGAGATCAATTACTCTCAAAAATAAGAAATATGAAAGAGAAAAAATGTTAAGTTTTAAGGAAATGAACTTAAGCGAGGAAATCTTAAAGGCGGTAGAAGAATTAGGGTTTGTCGAACCCACTCCTGTCCAGGAAAAAGTTATTCCTCACTTATTAGGCGAAAATGAAGGAGACCTTGTCGTCACCTCACAGACAGGAACAGGAAAGACCGCATCTTTTGGATTTCCTATTATTGAAAAAACAGATGTTTCAAAGTCAAACATCCAACATTTAGTGTTATGTCCAACACGTGAATTATGTCTTCAGGTAGCAGATGATATTTCAACTTATGCCAAGTTTTTAAAAGGGATAAAAGTGGCTGCTATTTTTGGCGGAGCGAATATTGAACGACAGATCCGGGTTATAAAATCAGGTGCTCAGATCGTTGTTGCTACTCCTGGCCGCTTAATTGATTTAATGAACAGAAAAGAAGTTAATTTAGCTAAGATCAATACACTTGTTCTTGATGAAGCGGATGAAATGCTCGCTATGGGTTTCCGTGATGATTTGGAAGAGATTTTAGCAGATACACCAAAACATAAAAAAACATTGATGTTTTCAGCTACGATGCCAAACGAGATTTTGGAAATTGCAAAAAAATATTTAAATGATTTTGAACAGATTGGTATTGGAAAAAAGAATTCAGGTGCTGAAGGCGTTAGTCATGAATGTTACATGGTTCACTCTAAAGATCGTTACATGGCATTGAAACGCATTGTAGATTATTGCCCTGAAATTTATGGTATTGTTTTTTGCCGTACCCGTCAGGAAACTCAGGAAGTGGCTGAAAAACTGATGGAAGATGGTTACAATGCAGATGCACTGCACGGTGATCTTTCACAGAATCAGCGTGATCACGTGATGGGTAAATTTAGAAGTGGTCATCTGAGTTTGTTGGTTGCAACCGATGTGGCAGCCCGTGGTATTGATGTGGATGATTTGACTCATGTAATTAACTATAATATCCCTGATGAACTGGAAGTATATACTCATCGCAGTGGTCGTACCGGTCGTGCAGGGAAAAAAGGAATCTCTGTTGTCATTGCCAATCTGAAGGAAAAAAGAAAAATTCAGATTATCGAAAAGCAGATTAAAAAACAGTTTACTTTTAAAAAAGTACCTGCTGGTCGTGAAGTATGCGAGAAACAATTATTCCATATGATAGACAGAATAGAAAAAATTGATGTCAATGAGACTGAAATTGATTCTTTCTTACCAATCATTTATCGCAAACTGGAATGGCTGGATAGAGAAGAATTGATTAAAAAATTTGTATCCATTGAATTTAACCGCTTTCTGGAATATTATAAAGATGCTCAGGATATCAATACTTTTGATTCTACAGGCAGAGGATCTTCGATTAAATATGAAAGAATGTTTATCAATCTTGGTCGTAAAGATGGTATCTCCCCACAGGATTTAATTGGTTTAATCAATGAATTCACGGGTATCCGTTCTATTCCAATCGGAAAAATTAAGATTTTACAATATTTTTCTTTCTTTGAAATTGATAAAACCTTTATCGAAACCTTGCTGGATTCGTTTAAAAACAAGGAAGTGGATGGTAGAAAAGTTTTTATTGAAATCTCTCAGGAAGATGGAAAAGATCAGAGTCGTAAAAGACCAGATTATCCAAGAAGTCGCAGAGACTATGACTCAAGAGGGAATAGCTCAGGCAGAGATTACCGAAAAGAAGAATCCTCATATTCTTCCAGAAGAAAAGACTATAAATCAAACTCTCAGGATAAGCCTTATTCAGAGAGAAGACAAAGAAGCGAAAGAACAGAAGATAAACCCTACATTAGAAGACGACCTAAAACGTCTGAATAAATGATTTGAAAGCCTGGGAAACCAGGCTTTTTTAAATAATTTTAGAGATAGTTGATATTTTTTTGATAACGTTTTTGAATAAAAATAACTTTATGCCTGATAAGGAAAGCATAAGGAATGAATAAGGATAGAATAAGGAAAGAATCTTTGAATATGACAGCAGAAAGTATTTTATACGTGTATTTTTATATAAAATAATCAGTGCGATGGAGAAAGCTGAAAAAAAAGATTTTTGTTTTAGTTTCATCATATCATTTTTCATTTAATGATTCATTCCCTGTTTCAAAATCTCAGATCATCATGATT
>JAGOCT010000428.1 GCA_017998585.1 Candidatus Cloacimonadota bacterium
ATTATGTAAATCCGATACAATAATCTCATTTTGACCAAATTAATCAATATGATTATTATGTCAATTATATCATTTGCATAGGATAAAACAAGAAATAATTTAAAAATAATCTCTTAATCTAAGGAATAATTGTTTTTAAATCTGATAATAAGTAATCAAGATCATCCTTATCTTTAATATTTTTTGATTCTTCAAGTGCTTTTTTATGATAAATAGTGGTCATTTTTGTATTTTTGTTAACTAAATAAGCTCTTGCTAAGCCTTCGTATGCATAAGCTAGATTGTAACCTGTAAACTGATTAACTTCACAAATAGACAATGCTCTTTTAGCATGATAGAGGGCGGGTTCAAACATTTGTAAAACAGAATAAACCCTTGATACCTGCCATTCTCCTATGTATTCATTCTCAGCATTTCCAGCTATTTTCCAATGAAACAGAGATGCATGAGCTGTATGGATCATCATTGCATCTTCATCTGTGGTTCTGTCTTTTTTCTCCAGTAAAGACCAAGTCTGATTAAAGAGATTAATAGCCATTTCTCGGTGAACCTCTTTATTTATAGGTTTATTATCTTTTATCTCTTCAGATGAAAGTAAACCTGTAAATGAGAGCATAAGCATCAATAGAATAAGCATTGTGACCTCCATTACTCGATATGATAATAAAATAACATAAATTCCTAATAGAAGCAATTATAATTTACAAAAGTATAACTAGCAAAATCATATTAGCATTATCATGCAGAGTCTAATCTTTTCCTTTTAAATCTTTTTCAACTGCTTTGATTGGTTCTTGTAATGATATTCTTTGTCCTGCTTTTAAACCTTCAATGATTTCAACTTTTTGGAGATCATTTATACCAAGTTTTACAGGTTGGCTATTTTTTATTGAATCTTTTGTAGCATAATAAATAATATCATTACCACTTTCATCACTAAAAATAGCTCTAATGGGAACCGTTACAATATTTGTTCTCTTCTCTCCAAAAATTGTAACATTAGCAGACAACCCAGGTTTTAAACGTTGATCTTTTTGTTCGATAATGATCTCTATTGGAAAGACTTTAACATTGTTATCAGTTGAAGCTTTAGCTGCTATTTTGCTTATATATCCTGAATATGAATCGTAAGGAAATGCATCAATTCGAATATCACAAACCTGATTCATTCTTATTTTAGCAATATCGACTTCATTAATCGTTGTATTTACAAGCATTTGAGTTATATCAGCCACTTTTAACAGTACGGTTCCTTCATTGTATGAACTGGTACTTGATACAACCATCTCCCCTTCTTCTACGTTTCTTTCTATAACTGTGCCTGAAGCTGTTGCATAAACTTTGGAAATATTATTGGATGTATCAATTTCTTTCATCAGGTTATACTGATCCAAAGTGATATTGTAATCTAACTTCGCTTTTTCAAGCTCATCATTAACATCATCAAATTCCTGTTTTGAAATAAAGTTCTTTTCAAAAAGGCTTTTGGAATCATTCAAACTTTTTTCGGCATTCCGTAATCTGATTTCAGCAATTTTCAGTTCATTTTTAACCGAAGAAATTGTTCTTGCCTGATTATAATCTGGTTCGATTTCTGCGATAAGATCGCCTATTTTAACATAATCATTCTCCTGAACATAAAGTTTAATGATTTTCCCGCTAATTTTCGATTTTATAGCAATTTCTTTAATAGGTTGTATTTCACCTGTTTCTTCAATTTTTATTGAGATTTCACCCAATTCAGCTTCGATTGTCTCTATTGTTTTCTTTACGACAGGTTTCTTGTTTTTATTAAGAAAAACAATTCCTGAAACAAGAGTGACTATTATGATTAGAATAATTATCCATTTCTTTTTAACTTTAAACTTCATTTAAAGACTCCTTTACCATTTTCCTAATACTTTACCAGAAATCAAATAATTAATCTCCTGCTGTTTCTTTAAAAGAGAGTAATATTTTGTATTCATGTTTAACTGAGCCTCAAGATATTGAATTCTTGATTTGTCTAAATCTAATGTATTAACAACACCTAATTCAAATCTTTTTTGAGAAATCTCAAGATTTGTTTTTGATAACTCAGCCTTTTGCTTATATATTTGATAACTTTGCTGATATATGTTTAAATCATTTACAGCTTGCTGATACTTAACTTGTTCCTGTTCAACTAAGTCTTTATGCGTCAATTCCATTATCTGTGTTTGTCTTTTCTGAATACGATATTGAATTCCATTTTCGAGAAAACTGAATAATGGATAGTTAAAATAAATACCATAAGTATAAGAATCATTATATTCTGAAGGTTTAAAAATATAATCACTTTTATGGTTACTAACAGCAAGACTATATGAATACCCAACATAAATATTGGGGTACATATTCAGGTACGATTGATTAGCATCGTATTGATTTTTTTGTAAGTTCATCTCACTGACTTTAATTTTCAAATTATCTTTAAAATCAACAGAAGAGAGTAATTGTGTATCCAGGATAATCTCTTCAAAAGGATAACCTTCATCTTGAATTCCAAGTATTTGAAATAACTCCTGACGTTTTGAAAATAAATTCTTTTCAAGTTCCAGTAAATCTGTTATCGCAGTCAGCGTATCAATCTGACTTGCCTGCAAATCATAAATCGTTTTCTTATTGTTCTGATACTGAATGAATATCTGCTCGTATGTTTTTTTTTGCAAATCTACATTCTCTTTAAGAA
>JAGOCT010000429.1 GCA_017998585.1 Candidatus Cloacimonadota bacterium
TAAAGCGCCTGTCGCATTAGGAAACAGTCTTGTAAGTGTCTGGTCATCATTTCAATCAGGTCGCCAGACTCTTTATGCTCAAAGAATGGATGAAAATGGTCAAGCACTATGGGCTCCTGAAGGTCTTAAGCTGGCTGATTCTGATTTAAATCAGAGAAACTATAATATCATAGTCAGTTCTGATGGTTTTATATATGTAATCTGGCAAGAATATCAGAGTGTATCCGGATATGAAAATCCTTTTCATCTCAGAGCTCAGAAACTCGATGCTAACGGAGACCGGCTTTGGACAAATAACGGTAAGATTTATCATCCAAATGATATCGGGAATATCTACAGATTACCAAAAATCATCTCTGATTACAACGGTGGGTTTTTTATGACAGAGTTTTTTGTTAATTTAGATCCTCAAAACAGTCGATTCATTCATATTAACAGCAATGGAGACATCATCAGCAATGTTCAGTTTGATTTTTCTGATCCATCTGTGGGAACTAATGGATTGCTGATAAAAGCGATATTTCATTCAGGCGGATACTTTGTGGCCTTATATTTTGAATCAGAACAATACAAACTGGCAAAGTTTGATTTGCAGGGAAATCACCAGTCCACCCCTATTATTTTAGGAGCAAATTTTTACAATACCACTCTCAAACAAGTTGATGAATCTCATACAGTTTTGTTTTGGGAAACTCAAAATAGTGTCAAAGCGCAGGTCATCAATGCCGAAGGAATGCCTGAGCTGGAAGAGTCCGGTCGGACAATACACACAGGAACACAACATTTTTATATTTTGCAGCACGAAATGGCTTCTGATATGTCACTCCTTTTACTGAGGGGAGATGCTCAGGATAGACATTATATTGTAAAGTTAAATGATAATTATGAAACTCTTAGTGTTATTGATACAGGGCTTATAAATGTCTGTGTGTTTCAGATGTATCTGACGCAACTTGATAGAAATTTTTACATTTTCTGGAGAGATTTTAACAACAATCTCAGAGGGCAAAAATATTCTTCGACAAATGTCAAACTATGGGGGGCAAATGGCAGAATATTACAAACCCATTTCCTCGCCGATGATTATCTTACCACGCGTTTTGACAATTGCCATTTTGCGTTTATCTGGAACGACAGTTACAGAGATCAAATCAGCTGTAATTTTCTGAATCAAGAGGTAATGACTTTAGAAAATGAACCGGCTCCCATTTACCAAAAAGTGATTTCTAAAGAATTTTTTAATAAAAAACTCTTTAGCACACAGGATAAATCATTTTTAATATGGACCAACTCAAACAACTATAGAAATCGTGTTTATCTTCAAATTACAGATAACAATAATGGACAAGTGCTGTGGCCTCAATCAGCAAAAAGAATATCCACATTCAACAGTTATGCAAGACTGATAAATGCAAAACTTGATTTGCAAAACAGACTGGTGATCTGGTGGATGGAGATTGAAAATTCTAATGCGTATTTTAAGATTCAGGTGGTAAATCAAAACGGAGATTTTATCTATCCGGAAGAAGGCTTATGCATTATGAGTTCGAGGATAAATCCCGATACTAACTATTATGAGAAATCAAGCATTCAATTTGATGATAACAATATTTATTTTTATTTTGTTGATTATGATGATGATAATCTTTGTCAATTCATCAGAGGTCAATGTGTTAATAACGGCAACCTGATGTGGGGCGAACAGGGTCGTGTGATTGTCAATAAAGCTCAGGATCCTGAACCTTACACTCCGAACAACATCTCCTGCAAGATACTGGATAATGATTCTCAGGAAAATATCATTTTCTGGTCTCAATATGACTATGATCAGAGCAAAATCTATATGCTCAGGCTTAATTCTGAAGGTCAGCCGGATAATCATCAAAATCAGGAAGGAACCGCAATTTTTAACTGGTATCCGAATGCTGACAGAGCTGTAAAGATTCAATTCATTAAACAGGAGGATAAATTGATTCTGTTTAATGATCAGACTGCTTATCAAATCATCAATCATGATGGGTCATTACTGTTTCCTTTGAATAAAAGGCTGGTGGACAATAACTCTTATGTAAAATTAGCCTTCTGGAATAATGGTTTTATCGTTTATTTTATAGATGCCGGTATCTGGTATAAAGATATTTTAAGGTTTCAGGAAAATGATTTTGTCAGCATTTTTGACAATCCAGTATCGCTCACAATACCAGTCAATATTAATAGCGAAAGTATGTTTTCATTGATACCGATGCACAATCGTACTTTAATGGTTTATAATACCGATAATGCGCTCTTTATGAATGTAAACGGACTGAATGAAGAATACCTGGCTGAGCCATATAGCATTTCAGAAAATCCAAATTTAGATTATCACTACTTAACACTTGAAAAAATCAATAATAGTGACGCATTGATTAACTGGATTGAATACATTTCTGATGATGAAACCTATGCATTTGTAAAAAATCACTATTTACAGCGGATATCTGTAAGCTCATTTACCGATTCAGATGAGTTAGTTACTCTCCCTGCACCGGTCATTCTCAAGCAAAACTACCCCAACCCTTTCAACCCTTCCACAAAGATATGCTATACCCTGAAAAACGCTGGACAGACTGAACTTTCTGTCTATAATATCAAAGGGCAAAAAGTCGCTACTCTGGTTAAAGAAGTGAAGACAGCCGGTACCCATGAAGTTATTTGGAATGG
>JAGOCT010000430.1 GCA_017998585.1 Candidatus Cloacimonadota bacterium
AGCTTCTTCGATATTGTTTAACTTATCCAATATCATTTGTCTATACATAATATTGCCTGGTTCTTTTTTTTATCTGGTTATAAATCAAAATCGTCCATATCAAGACTTGGTAAATCCTCTTGATTTTCATCAGAGATGTTAGCTCCGCTGAGTCCAAGACATTCGAGAATTTTGATAGACAAGTCTTCCGGAGTAAATGGTTTGGTCAGATAGTTGTCTGCTCCGGATTGAATGGCTTTAATTACATTCTTTCTTTCCCCTTCTGTGGTAACCATCATAACGGGTATGTGTTTGAATCGGTCTGAAGATTTGATGATTTTAAGCAAATCATAACCATTCATTCCTGGCATATTCCAGTCTAAGAGGATAAGATTAATCTCATTGCTTTTTTCTTCCAATACTTCTAATGCCTTATCCGCATTAGCTGCTTCCAGTGCTTCGTATCCCAAAGACTTAAGTGTGTTAATGATGATCATACGAATCATACGAGAATCGTCAACTGTTAAGATTTTCATATCTATCCCTTACTTTTTAGGTTTGTAGTAAACGCCTTTTTGATATTCCAATTGTTCAAAATCAGTGGAATAACCAATTAAACTTTCTGTTGACCCAATAAAAAAATATCCGTCAGAGTTGAGTTTATTGAAGATTTTCTTAAAAAGGTCTTTTTTAAAATCAGGCGAGAAATAAATGGCAACATTTCTGCAAAAAATCAGATCACAGGCCGGTATCTTAGTAAAATCATGCTGGAGATTAAATTGTTTGTAAATAATCATCTGCTTGATTTCCGGCTTAATTTCTGATACACCATTGTTATCTGTAAAATATTTGTCTTTGTAACCAGGAAGCATTCCTCTGGACATGGCAATCGTATTATATCTGCCGGAAATTGCCATATAAAGTGCACTAGGAGAAATATCGGTGCCTAAAATTGTAAATTGACTTTTATTTACTCTGCCATCTTTTCTGATTGCCTCATCCAGTAACATGGCAAAAGAATAAGGCTCCTGGCCGGTTGAACAGGCTGCAGACCAGATGGTAATCTTTTGTTTACGGCCTGTTTTTAAATCGTCAATAAATTTGGGTATCAGCACTTCCTTTAAAATAGTCCATGGTTTCATATCTCTGAACCAGAGAGTCTCGTTAGTGGTCATGGCATCGACTATTTTATCACGTAATTTTTTGGTGATATCACTTTTCGCTTTAAGGTAAAATTCCTTAAAACTGCTACAGCCGGTTTCAACGACTAATCGGGCTAAGCGGCTTTCTATCAGATAGACTTTTTCGTCACCTACAACGATACCGCATTCCTGTTGAATGTACTCTCTGAGGAGTACAAATTCTTCATGGTTAATCGCAATTTTTGAGGATAACATTTAAACCCCGTTCCCTTTATTTTATGCCATTTTTTACGAGTTGATATATACGAGAAGATAATTGATCCAGATGGACAGATTCGTCAGATAAGCCTGCTTCATCAACTGCTCTGGGCATTCCATATACAACACATGAATCTTCAGTTTGAGTGATCGAATAACATCCTGTCTTTTTTATTGATTTGACGCCATTCATTCCGTCAGAACCCATACCTGTCATGATGACAGAAAGAATATTGTTGTTATATACTGACGGTACAGATTCATATAAAACATCAACTGATGGTTTACATGAATTGACAGGAGGTGAATCAATAATTGAAATAATCGCATTTCCTCCTTCTTTTTTGACAACCATATGCTTGCCACCAGGTGCTATATAGACTTTACTGCGTTCGATGATTTGCCCATCTTCAGCTTCAATAACTGGTAAAGTGGATTTGCTGTTTAAATGGTTTGCAAGAGATTTTGTAAACATGGGAGGCATATGTTGAACGATTAAAATCGGTACACCAATGTCAGCCGGAATGAAAGGGATGAATTTTGCTAAAGCATTTGGACCACCGGTTGATATTCCAATGATCAAAACGTCTGCTTTTCTGGGATTTGGCGCAAAAGTGATTGCTTGTGTTTTGGGTGATTCTGGTCTGACACTACCAGGGGTACTGATGGAGACAGGTTTAACCTCTCTTGGTTTGATACTACTTTCTGTTGATCTTCCTGATTTTGCTCCTGAAATGGCTTTTTTAGTCTGAAAAAGTGAAATGATTGGAATCAAACTGTTTTTTAAGGACTGAATATTAGCTTCGATATTATTGCCTATTGGCTTCGGAACGAAATCAATTGCCCCTTTTTGAAGCGCTTCCATTGTAATGGATGCTTGTCTTTCATTGATACCTGAAACCATTATGACACCAATTTCAGGATACTTAGCCTTTATTTCAACTAAGGTTTCCAATCCGTCTTTGACCGGCATTTCTACATCAAGTAAAACCAGATCCGGTTTATCGACTTCCATCTTTCTTAAAGCCAGATCTCCGTTTGGTGCTGTGCCAATGACTTCAGTATTATCAATCTCTGAAACAACATCTTTTAAAATCTTTCTGTAAATCACTGTGTCATCTACAACCAAAACCTTTATCATCTGATTCAAGTTAAAACCCCCATATTAAGTCTTCAAATTAAAATATAGCATAATACAGGTAATTGTCAAGAATAATTTCTAATCTTTACGAAATATTTCAATTTGGTTCTGATTTAAAGCCTTTTTCTCAAAATAAAAGGTTCTCTCAAACAGCCTGAATCATCAATTGTTGA
>JAGOCT010000023.1 GCA_017998585.1 Candidatus Cloacimonadota bacterium
AAATAGAGAAAAAGCTATGCAAATGCTGAAATCAAGACTCTATCAGTTATATGAACAAGAACGAGAAAAAGAAAGACAAAAGACAGAATCCGCAAAAACTGAAATTGGATGGGGAAATCAGATTCGTTCTTATGTATTTGCTCCATACCAGATGGTAAAAGATCACAGAACAAACTATGAAACAGGTAATACGGCTCCGGTGATGGATGGAGATCTGGACGGTTTTATCAATGCCTTTTTAAAATGGTCAGCTCATAATAATCTTAATAAGTAATCGTATGTTAAGGATAGTCAATTTATGAATTACAAAGAACTGATAAAGAAGATAGAACCAGATAAAATGCCTCAACACGTTGGTGTAATTATGGACGGAAATGGTAGATGGGCAAAAAAAAGAGGTGCTACCCGATTATGGGGGCATAAAAATGGAGTAGAATCTGTTCGTGCCATTGTAGAAGCTTCTGTTGAGATTGGCTTAAAATATTTAACAATTTATGCTTTTTCAACAGAAAACTGGTCAAGACCAGATGATGAAGTCAAAGGCTTGTTAAAACTAATACTGGATTCACTCATTAAAGAAATTGATTCCATGAGTAAACAGAATATTGTCGTTCGTTTTATCGGAACTGATATGGGGTTATCCGAAGAATATAAAATGAAAATTGAAAAAGAATGTGAGAAATCTTATCATAATACGGGTTTAAATTTCAATATTGCTTTCAATTACGGTGGAAGAACAGAACTGCTAGAAGGCATTAGAAAAGTTTCTGAAATGGTTAAGAATAATCAAATTCAGCCAGAAGAAATCGATGAAAAAATGATTTCAGATCATTTATATACAAAAGGAATGCCTGATCCTGACTTAATTATCAGGAGCAGTGGAGAAAAACGTTTGTCCAATTTTCTTATCTGGCAATCAGCCTATGCAGAATTTTATTTTACAGATGTATTGTGGCCTGATTTCAGAAAAAAAGAATTTATCGAAGGTATAATCGATTATCAAAACAGACAAAGGCGTTATGGAGGTAGTCAATGACTGAGTTAATCAAAAGAAGTCTGATAGCTGTAATTGCTATACCAGGCTTACTCTTTCTATACTATTATGGTCAGATACCTCTTCTGATTCTTATGATAGCGTTAAGTCTGATGTCGGCTCATGAGTTAAGTAAAATGTTGAAGAATAAATCTGTAAAACTGATGACAACAGTCGTCAGTCTAAGTGCTTTTATGTGTTACTTTACAGCCAAACTCAGTTTTGAATCAACTTTATATCTATTATTTTTATCGATGATTATATTTGGAATTGAGGATGTGATTAAGAGCAAAATAGAAGGCGCTTTTAGTCGTTTTAGTGCTTCGGTATGGATTTTAGTTTATTGTGGTATGAGTTTTGGGTTGGCATATAGAATTCATCACTTACACAATGGGAACTATTTGTTACCACTAATAGCAGTATTGATTTGGATAACCGATTCAGGCGCTTATTTTGTTGGGATGAATCTAGGCAAACATAGAGGAATCTTTAAAGTCAGTCCTAAAAAGTCTATTGAAGGGTTTATAGGCGGATTTGTATTTGCTGTTGTTTTTGCTCTATTAGCTCATTACATGATGCCAGATAAAATTAATCTGATTGTTGCAATTATGATGGGTATTGTTGTAGGAATTAGCGGTCAGTTTGGTGATTTGTTTGAATCTATTCTGAAACGGGATTGTGGTGTTAAAGATAGTTCAAATCTAATTCCTGGGCATGGAGGAATATTGGATCGCTTTGATAGTTTTATGATAGCTGTTCCATTATTTTACATAATTTATAAAATAGTATTGGAGTTATAAATGTCGAAAAAAAGACTAATTTTGATAATGATAATCATTATCAGTTTTACTTGCTTATGGAGTATCAATCTCAATTTATTTAAAAATGATGATAAAGACCAGACAGAAGAAACTGATCCATTAATGGACTCATTGTATCAGGTAATTGATGATCAGTCATTAAAAATAGAAACCTTACAGATGATGTTGGATAGTTTACAATGTATAGTGGACTCATTAAAACAAGATGAAAATGGAAGTGATGATTTTTTTGTAATCAATAAAAATTTTCAGCTACCAGACTCTTATGAGTTTGCTGGTATTAAATTTGATTTAAAAAATGAAAGAATCAGGAATAAATTACAACTGATTTTTGATTATGAAGTTAAGAAAGCATATAAATATATTCCTCGTAGTTCTACTTATTTTCCCATATTTGAAAATTATTTTGCTCAATACAATATCCCTGATGATGCAAAGTATATTGCTTGTGCAGAGAGTTATCTGAGTTATATGGCTTATTCATCTGTCGGAGCTGCCGGTATCTGGCAGTTTATGCCTGGAACAGGTAAACAATACAAATTGGTCATTAATGATTATCTGGATGAAAGAAGAAATGTATTTAAAGCAACAGAAGCAGCCTGTCAGTATCTGAATAACAGTAATGAGTATTTATTACAGAGAGAAATTGATGACTGGTTGTTAGTGATGGCAAGCTATAATGCCGGAATGGGGAATATTACTAAAGCAATTAGTGAGCAGGGCGCTAAAGATTTCTTTTCACTGATAATGCGACACGATGAAACAAATGATTATGTATGGCGGGCTATTGCAATCAAGATCATATTTGAAAATGAAGAAACTCTTTTTGGAAAAAGATTTGAGCGTGAACCTTTTTTACTTGATAAAGCAAAAGTGGCTACCCTTGATTTAAATGGCTATCATTTACTAAATGAATGGGCAATTGCACAAGGTACAAATATCAGCGCAGTATGGGAATTAAATCCGTGGATTAAGATCAATAAGAAGAAACAGGGTAAGTATTCCAAAATTAACCAGATGATTTTACCTCCTGGTCAATTTCAGATTTTGATCCCTATTGATGCAGTTCCTGATTCTGCAAAATTAGCTGAACTTCAGTTAAAATATCAGGAACAATCTAAACCAATTGTTAAAAATGACAAGATTTATCATAAAGTAAAAAAGGGAGAGACATTAAGCCACATTGCCAAAAAATATGGCGTTACTGTTACTGATTTAAAGGCATGGAATCATCTCAAAAAGAATAAGATAGTCAAAGGAATGACATTAGTCATTAACCGTGAAAGTTTACAAGATTCAGTCTATACCAATACGGCTACTCAGATAACTCAAACAAAAGAAGATAAATCTGTAAAAACTGAAAAGAAAAAATCAAAATATGTTGTTAAATCTGGTGATACCTTGTACCGTATCGCTAAACGTATTGGGGTTAGCCAGGATCAGCTGATTTCAAAAAATAACTTAAAAACCAAAAAAGTAAACGGACAGGTTACTGTCATTTTACAAAAAGGTCAGGTACTTTTCTACTAATGGCTTACCTTATCAGAAGAATGTCAGAAGAAGATTTGAATGAAGTGTATTCAATTGAAATGGAATCTGAGCATGATACCTGGGATTTTGAAGGGTTTAAGATTGCTTTTGTTCAGGATGAGTCTTATGTCCTATTGGATAGTGAAGGAATGATTATCGCTGGCTTTTTGTTTGGTTATGAAACAGCAGATGAATTTAGTATCTCAAACATAGCTATCAGAAAGTGCTATCAAAATAAAGGATTAGCTTATCAATTTTTAAATCACGTAATTATGGAAAAGAAGCATATTAAATCTTTTTTTCTTGAAGTCAGGAAATCAAATCTGCCTGCCAGACGATTGTATGACAAGTTAGGTTTTGTACCATTATATATCAGAAAAGCCTATTATCAAAGTCCTGTTGAAGATGCCCTGGTTATGGGTTTGATTCGTGAAGAACAGATAATCAGTCAATCTCAGACTGAGAAAAAGGGGCTATAGTTGGGAGATAAAATGTATCAGTATGATTTTTTAGTGATTGGTTCAGGAATTGCCGGATTGGTCTATGCGCTTGAAGTGTCAAAACTGGGTAAGGTTGCTATTGTAACCAAGAAAAAGATAAACGACTGTAATTCAGATTATGCTCAAGGAGGAATTGCAGCGGTTATTGATAATAAAGATTCTTTCAATTTTCATGTAAGAGATACATACGAAGCCGGTGCTCAACTCGGTAAAAAGAAAATTATAGAAACGATTGTGGAAGAAGGACCAGAGGCAATCCAGTATCTGATTCAAAAAGGTACTTTATTTACTGTAAAAAATCCCAGATTAGACCGTTCTCTGGAAAACCTGTCTCTGACCAAAGAAGGAGGACATTCTCAGCAACGAGTCGCTTATGCTGCAGATTCAACCGGACATGAAATTATGCAGGCATTGATTGAGAACTGTTATGAAAATCCACAGATTGATATTTTTGAAAATCATATTGCTGTCGATTTAATTACTCAACATCATATTCCTCAGACAGATGGGTTTATACCTCGAATTACCTGTTGGGGTGCTTATATTTTAGATATTGATAATGGAAAAATTAAAACTTTTGTCAGTAAAAAGACCATGCTGGCTACTGGAGGAGCTGCTCAGGTTTACCTTCAAAGTACTAATCCTGATGTAGCAACAGGTGATGGTGTCGCAATGGCAAGACTTGCCGGTGCAAGAGTCGCTAATATGGAATTTGTTCAATTTCATCCTACAGCATTTTATTCACCTGATGGTCATACGTTTTTGATTACAGAAGCTCTAAGAGGTGAAGGCGCTGTTTTAAGACTTCAGGATGGTAATACATTTATGGATCGATATCATCAAATGGGATCTCTTGCACCTCGTGACATTGTAGCAAGAGCGATTGATTTTGAATTAAAGAAACGGGATGAAAAATTTGTATATCTGGATGCAACTAAAGTAGATCATGAGAAACTCAGATCACATTTCCCTTACATCGATAAAAAATGCAAAAAACGTGGAGTTGATTTTACTAAAGATTATATTCCAGTAGCACCTGCTGCCCATTATTTTTGCGGGGGTGTTTTAGCTACAATCAATGGAGAAACAGATGTTGCCAATTTATTTGCTGCCGGAGAAGTCGCCTGTACAGGATTACATGGAGCCAATCGTCTTGCATCCAATTCTCTACTTGAAGCGTTGGTTGTAGCAAAAAGAGCAGGCAACCATCCATCTAACAAAGAATCTGTTGATTTCCCTACGATACCTGAATGGCGTGATGTCGGGATGTTTAATGAAAATGATTGGGTTGTTATCTCTCATAACCGTGAAGTGGTTAAACATACCATGCAGAATTATGTTGGAATAACGAGAAGCAGAAGATTGTTAAAGTATGCGCTGACTCGTTTAAACTCAATTTATCAGGAAATTGATAATTTTTATCATCACAATAGTATTAGAAAAGAAGTGATTGAAACCCGAAATTTAGCAGTAATCGCTAATCTGATCATTACATCAGCCTTACAGAGAAAGGAAAGTCGGGGGCTACATTATGTGACTGACTATCCTGGAAAGAATGATGAATTATATCAAAAAGACACGATTATATAGATATGATATGTTTAACAGGTCTGACCACTTATTTTTATTGGCATTTATTTTGCATGTGTTTAAAATAAAATTTTTGTCATCAGACCTTTTAAACAAAGAAGCATGATACTCTGAAAAGTTAAAAATGAATTAAACAGGAGACTTGATGAAGGCACTTTTTATAACGTTCGAAGGAATTGAAGGCTGTGGAAAATCAACCCAGTCTAAAATGCTGAATAATTGTTTATTAGAAGAAGGATATCAGGTATTACTGACAAGAGAACCTGGCGGTCCTGTGATCAGCGAAAAAATCCGGCATTTATTGCTTGATATTGCTCACCAGGAAATGACACCTGAAACTGAAATCCTTCTATATTTGGCGTCTCGTGCTCAGCATACTGCGGAATGGATTATACCTGCGCTGAAACAGAATGCGGTTGTGATTTGTGACCGTTATTATGATTCAACATTTGCTTATCAGGGTAGCGCCAGAAAGATTGATCTAGACACAATTCGTTGTATCAATACATTCGCTACCTACGGAAAAGTACCTGATCTGACTTTTTATATAGATATTCCGGTCGATGTTAGTATAGAACGGATCAAGACAAAAAAACAAGATCGTTTAGAAAATGAATGTAAAGCCTTTCATGAAGAAGTGAAAAAAGGTTTTGACCAATTGTTAACCGAAAATCCTGACCGATATGTTCATATTGATGGTCAGCTTGACATAGAAACAATACATAACAAAATAAAAGAGATCGTTTTATGGAAACTGAAAGAAGGGAAGAAATGAAACTTTTAAGAAAAAACAAGGTCATTTTTTACTCCATTCTGGTAATCTGGATGCTGGCTGGCACCATTATATTTAACTATTCAGTTGGTCATGCTCAGAATCAGGTGGACAGTAATGAATTTTACAAGTTCATGAAGATTTTCCGGGATGTCGTACTGATGGTTAAGCAGAATTATGTGGAAGATATCAAAATGGAAGAACTGTTTGAATACGCCATCAATGGCATGCTTGAAGATGTCGATCCGCATACCAATTTTATGAAGCCTGATGATTTTAAAGAGTTTCAAACCAGCACAATGGGAGAATTTGGTGGCTTAGGTATTACTATTGATAAACAAGGTGATTATATTACGGTAGTTTCACCAATAGAAGGAACACCTGCCTACAAAATGGGGATTCAAGCTGGTGATAAAATTGTAAAAGTAGATGGTGAAAATGTGGTTGGAATTAATACCGACGATGTCATCAAAAAAATGCGTGGCGAAAAAGGCTCAAAAGTCTTGATTACCATTTCAAGACCAGGATTAAAAAACACCCTGGATTTTGAGATTATTCGCGATATTATAAAAATAAAAAGTATTCCTTATGCATTTAAACTGGATAATGGGATTGGCTATATCAGAATTAGACAGTTTAATGCCAATACCAGCTCAGAACTTCGTCAAAGCCTTGATACACTTGAAAAAGAAGGTATCAGAGGTTTACTGATTGATTTAAGATTTAATCCAGGTGGTTTACTTAATGAAGCCATTGATACTGTAAATGAATTTATCGGTGGAGAAAAACTCGTTGTATTTACTAAAGGGCGCGTCCCACAATATAATCAGGAGTACTTTACCAGATACAACAGAATGAGAACTGGCTATCCAGTTGTTGTGATGATTAATGAAGCCAGTGCCAGTGCATCTGAAATTTTTGCCGGTTCTTTACAGGATTGGGATAAAGGTCTTGTCGTTGGTAAAACCTCTTTTGGCAAAGGCTCAGTTCAGCAATTATACCCTTTATCTGACGGATATGGTATTAAAATTACTATTTCCAAATACTATATCAAATCAGGTCGTTGCATCCATAAAGATATCAATGATAAACTCTTACGTGGCAAAGAAGTCAGCGAAGAAGAAAAGAAGAAAATCGAAAAAGAAAACAATGACCACATCTATAAAACAGTCAAAGGTAGAACTGTCTATGGTGGTGGTGGAGTTACTCCTGATATCGAAATCGAACAGGATCGGTTAAATAATCTCGAAATGGAAATCAGACGACTTAATTTGTTCTTTGATTATTCAGTGGACTATATTGCTAAACATAAAGACCAAGTGAAAGAAAATTTCGTTGCAGATGATACCATCATTCAAAACTTCCTTGTCTATGCAAAAGAAAAGGGCTTAAAATACGAAAAAGCTTCTCTGGACAGCTCTTATACTTATATTAAAAACTCTCTGACCAGTAACATTATTGACAAAAAATTCGGAGAGATTGCAGGTTATAAAGCTGGATTAAATGTAGATAAACAATTAGTCGAAGCACTTGCAATTTTCGACAAGTATCCAACTCTTGATGATATGTTTGACTATGCTAAGACAATTCAAAAAAGTAAAAAATAAAATTGATTATAAATGAGTAAAGGCCGGATTTATCCGGCCTTTTTCAATTTGTATTTGTGTGTTACTTAAACTGATAATAGATATTTTTAATTTGTGTGGTCGATACAGTAAACGGGTTATTAGCCATATTTCTACTTTGAACGACTTCTAATATTTTATCTTCAATAAAGTCATCATGAATTTTCATATCAAAACTAAAATCCAGAGAATCCAGCCATTTATAAAAATCTTCTTTTGACATACCCAGATGCAGGAATAATTCATCTAACTCGTCTTTAATGGCAGGATAATACAGTTCCATGATATATTTCATCACAACTCCATTTGCAAGTCCATGAGATAATCCAAATTCAGTTGTTAAAGGATATCCGATGGAATGTTGCAAGGTAGTTCCAGAATGAGCGATAACAATGCCACCGTAAAGAGAGGCTTTCATGATTTTTTCTCTGAGTTTAACATTAGTAGGATGTAAGAGTAAATCTTTTAAATGATGAACTATTAGTTTGATACCATCGTAAATCATAGGATAAATCAGTTGATTTCTACGATTGGAATACAAGCCTTCCAGTAAATGACTGAGAGCATCAATGGCAGTATCTCTGGTAACTTTCTGTGATAAACTGATCGTGTATTTTGGATCGACAAATGCCACAATTGGAAAAATTAAAGGGTTGGTAAATCCAGCTTTCTTATTTGCCTTCGTATCTGTCAGAACGCTATACTGAGTCACTTCAGATCCAGTACCAGAGGTGGTAGGAATTGCAACGATCGGATAGCATTTTTCATGTAGTTTCGTATCAAAAAGCTGATCTCCTTCAATATGATTAGCTGCGCCTAAGGCAATCGCTTTAGCGGCATCAAGCGGACTTCCTCCACCAATTCCGATTACATAATCACATTGACTTTCAATAAAGTATTTAATACCCTGATTGATTGTTTCAATCTTAGGATTTTCAGTTACTTCGTTATAAATGACAAATTCTCTGTCCAGACGTTCCAGAAGCTTTGTGATATCTTCTTCTGCTCCACAAACCTTTGCCGATTGACGACCCGTAACTATCATCGGTTTATGACCCAGATTAAAAATATTATCTCCACTTTGAGCGATGGCATTTTCACCAAAGTAGATATCAACGGGTAAATATATTCGATTCATTTAATCTCCTATTTTTCTTCTGATCATGGGTTGGTAATGATCAATAAACGCAAATCCAAATTTTTGATAAAGATGAATGGCTGATTGGTTGCTTTCATTCACTTCAAGTTTTAACTGTAATTGTTTTTCAGTGGAATAGCGAATAGATTCTGCCATTAACTGATGACCGATTCCTTGATTTTGATAGCCAGGAAGAACAGCCATGTGATGGAGATATAGTCTTCGGCTATCAGAGGTCAGCCAGCAAGAGCCAATTAAAATTTCACAATGCCAGATGGTAATTAATTTTCCTTCATGTTGTAGTGTCTTTTCAATCGCTTCATAAGTATCCCCTCGTTGAGGATTTGAGATGCCTGTGATCTCCCAAAGTTGATTGAGTTTATCAAAAATAGGGCGATCAAAATGTTCAGATATATGTATCATCATTTCTCCGGATATACAAATAAAGAAGATTTATCCTGGTTTAACCAGCTATACTTTACTTCCCCTACAAAGATTGTATGGTCGCCACTTAAAACCTGGGTTATGACTTTACATTCATAAGCCGCTTTAGCTATTTTGATTATGGGTAAACCCAGTTTTCCTTTAAAACATTCTAAATTTAGATCCAACAGTTTATCTGTTTCACTGCCTGATTTACTGCCACAATATTTAATCGCTTCACTCATTTCATTTGAAGGAACGATCATATTGAACAGTCTGTTTTGTTGCAGACATTCATGTGAATAGCGAGTTGTACCAATAGAAATGGCAAACATAGGTGGAGTAATAGAAGTCCTCATGTACCATTCAACGGTTATTGGATTTGCTTTTCCATTTTCATCCTGAACTATGATGAGAACAGGTAAGAAAGGTGCTTTTGTGTTTTTTAACACACTTGTAAAATCACTCAGTTTCATACTTCCCTGCCTTTATTGATTAAAAGGTTATAAACGGTTTTTTTTGAAATGCCTAATGTTTCTGATACCAGAGCTGAAACCTCTTTTTTAGACAAATCTGCTGAATGTTTTCTAATTTCTTGAATAATATCTTCATCTGTAATCTCTATTTTTGAGGGACGGTTAATAATCAAAACAAATTCACCTTTAATTTTAATTTCATCTGGATTATCAATGAAAAAAGAGATTCTGTTTCTGTACCAACTTTCAAATTGTTTACTCAATTCTCGTGCAATACAGATATCTCTGTCACCTAATATCTCTTTAATAAAGATCAGCGTTTCAATCAATCTGTGTGGAGATTCATAAAGAATGAGAGGCATTTCAGCCTGCATATTCTTTCTTAAAACCTGCTCGGATTCAGATTTTTTTGAAGGTAAAAAGCCCAGCATGATAAATCGTTCAGAATCAAATCCTGAAGCTGTAACTGCTGGTATCAGTGCTGTAGCCCCAGGCAAA
The DNA here is from genome assembly GCA_017998585.1 of Candidatus Cloacimonadota bacterium. The sequence goes on from JAGOCT010000023.1 coordinate 10,407, forward strand.
GGAATGACATTTAAACCTGTATGGATGCATTCTTTAACAATGATGTTGGACGGATCTGATATGCCAGGTGTGCCTGCATCTGATATGATAGCGACTGAAAAACCACTTTCTAAAAGAGAAGTAACTTCTTTGATACGTTGTTTTTCATTAAACTTGTGATATGAATGACATGGCGTTGATATGTTGTAATGAGTCAGTAAGTGCTTTGACGTTCGAGTATCTTCTGCATATATTCTGAAAACACTATTCAGTACTTCAACTGCCCGAAAAGTCATATCCTTGAGATTGCCGATGGGAGTAGGAACCAGATACAGAGAGCCTTTTTCCATTGTTATCCTTTTTCTTTCTTTAGGCATTTGTTAATCGACTTTTCTGGTCGTTTGATCAATTGAATTTTAAAAATGAAACAGGGGAACGAGTTTGTTCCCCTGATATTGCTAATTTAAATCACTTGTAATTCTTTACCTACTTTGATGAATGCATTGATTGCTTTTTGGACATCTTCTCTTGAATGAGCAGCTGAGAGCTGTACTCTGATTCTTGCCTTTCCTCTTGGTACTACAGGGAATGCAAAACCGATGACATAAATGCCTTCTTTTAAGAGCATATCCGCCATTTTAAGAGCTAAAGGTTCATCAAATAGCATTACTGGTACGATTGCAGTATTGCCTGGTTGAAGTTTGAATCCTGCTTTTTCCATTTCAGTTCTGAAATAATTTGCATTATCCATTACTTTTTCAATGAGTGCTGAAGATTCAGTAAGGATATCAATGACTTTCATAGTAGCGCCTACAACAGCAGGTGCAAGCGTATTTGAGAATAAGTATGGTCTTGATCTCTGGCGAAGTAATTCGATGATTTCTTTACGACCTGAAGTACAACCACCATTTGCACCACCTAAAGCTTTACCAAAGGTGGTCGTGATAATATCAATTTTACCTAAAAGATTATAGTATTCTGCTGTTCCACGACCAGTTTTACCGATATAGCCGGTTGCATGGGAATCATCAACCATAACCAGTGCGTCATATTTTTCAGCCAGAGCAACGATTTGATCCAGTTTAGCAATGTCACCGTCCATTGAGAAAACACCGTCAGTACAAATAAGTCTGTATCTGCAATCCTGAGAATCTTTTAAGCAGCTTTCCAACTCTTCCATATCTGAATGTTTGTATCTAAAACGTTTTGCTTTACAAAGTCTGACACCATCAATGATTGAAGCATGATTTAATTCATCAGAAATGATTGCAGAATCTTCACCTAACAGTGGCTCAAACACACCACCATTCGCATCAAAACAAGCTGCATAAAGAATCGTGTCTTCAGTACCTAAAAATTCTGATACTTTCGCTTCAAGATCTTTGTGGATCTTTTGGGTACCACATATAAAACGAACGGATGATAAACCATATCCCCAGTCATTCATAATATCCTGAGCAGCTTTAACTACTTCTGGATGATTGGCTAAACCCAGATAATTGTTTGCACAAAAATTAAGTACTTCTTCCCCGGTAGATACTGAAATTTGAGCACTTTGGCTACTGGTAATGATTCTTTCTTTTTTAAATAAACCGTTGTTCTTTAATTCTTCAAACAGGTTTTGCAAATCTTCTTTCATTTTGCCGTACATTCTGAAACCTCCATTATGATGTTTTTTTTTGGAATTTTTATATTGATTAGTAATTTCGTCAAGCATTTTCTTCATCTTTTTGTGATTTACTTCAAATAAGGATTTGATCAGACAACAGGTGTAAGATTGGATTAAAC
>JAGOCT010000431.1 GCA_017998585.1 Candidatus Cloacimonadota bacterium
AAACAAAACAGACTTAATAATTTGATTTACACTTTTTAAGGCAAACTATTTATGCCGTTTTAAAGAAAATTCATATAAAGAACTCCCATTCAATACAGGAATCAAAAAGATGTGTAGAGAGGACAGCCCGTGGAGGGGTGGCACGGAGTGACGGGGTGGTACGTTAAAAAACTTTGACAAACATGAGATTATAAAATTATTGTAACTACTCAGGTACTTGTTTACACAATAAATGTGTGTCTGAAAAATATCAAAACGGTCTGTAGGGATGTGCGAAACGGAGCTTGCGTAGTGCCGTACATCCGAAAAACAAAAAGGAAAAGTACCCTGATCTGTGTATCATACAGGAATTCTAAGCGGATTTACGGCGCTTCGCTTCGCAAATCCCTACAGTTGCTTTTTTTAATATTTTTCAAAAAATATCTTGACATATATATATATATCGATTTATTGGTTATGCAAAATATGAAGGAGGATACTATGTATTCCCAACCGACCGCTGTTTTATTTAGAGCAAAAAAAGTATTTTGCTTATTGGTTGTATTGTTTAGTATTTTATTCACTTCGAATTTATTTGCCTGCAAGCTGTTTATGATGGTGTCAAAAGACAAAGATGCTTTGTCACAGACAGAAATTGAAAACATGCTTACCGGATTCAGGGCACAAGGACCAGGGAATCCAAATGGCTGGGGTATTGTTGCATTTGATGTCAATGGAGACCCTATCCCTGGATCGACATATATCTATCAAGCTAATGGTACTTACTCAACGACACCTAATGCACTTCGTTTTTCAGGCAACCGACAGGCTAATCTTGATCCCAAATTTGTTGATGCGGTTAATATTATTAAAGCCTCCTCTCCTCATGTCATTATTGCCCATCTGAGACAAGCTTCATCAGGTGATGATGATCCTTTACTTCCAGATCCACATCCTTTTGTTTTTAAAAACAGTGCAAATAAATACTATGCCTTTGCTCATAATGGAACTGTGCCTTCTTCAGTATTAACAACCATGTCAACATGGTCAAATAATTATGCAGGACAAACGTTTGGCACAACCATGACTGGTTGGTTTACAGGTGACGACAATATAGACTCATCCCAGTATTTTAGATATATCTTAGCCCAGTTATACACAAACGAATGGAAAATGGGAAAGGTAGCTGAAAACCTTTTAAATGATGTCAATAACGTGTTTTTAACTGGAAATTATATTACCTCAGACTGGTCTGGAAACTTTGTAATGACTGATGGAAAACAAGGATTTGCATTAAGAAGAAAATCATTAGAAAATTCTAATAATCCCTATTTATTGCATTCAAATGCTCAAGACAGATCTTTAAACTACTTTTTGGTTATGACAACAAAAATTAGTCCAGACCAAGCAGGAATGTCTGAAATTGAAAATGATTGCACTGCTGATTACTCATATCCTGCTTTTGAATATTATGCACCTGGTAATGGGTATTGGCATTATAGAACAAATACAACAAATCAATATCAGGGAGTTAATTACAAAATGAAATTATTCAAAAGAGATTGTTATTTCCCTGAAACTTTACCAATAGGGACAAGAGACTATTGGTCATGGTTTTCTTATCCATTAAAAACATATTACCAGAAACTGCCAGGTGATTGGAGAATTATTAGAGATATTGAAGGCCATGAAGCAAGAATAAATTCAAATGGGACAGTAACAAATACAGGAATCGATACAGTACCAGAAGCAATAGATGGTTATAAAGCGAGTATTAGCAGCTCTGAAATTGTAACTTCCTCAATGCCGAACTCCTTCATTAATATGTTACCTCAAGTAGAAACCTTTACGCTAAACTGCGGTGCCTGGGTTGGTTATTGGCTGATGAATAACCAAACCCTGAAAGATGCCTTAGGCTCTCATTTTAATTCAGTTCAGCGGGTTTATTCAGAAAGATGGGCGTATGACGCAAGCAATATGCTGACAGCCAATAATATGTATCAGATGATGGAATTTGGTAAGATGTATATCATTGAATTAAAAACAGGCATTGCTTCGATTCCGAATTTTACCTGGAACAACAGTCTGATCAGCTCCACACCGGCTCCACTGGTTCAGCAGTCAAGCAATTTCTCCTATATCACTCAGCCTGATTATGAAGTTTTAAACATCGAATCGGTCGATTCTAAATCCGGTGAAATGGAAATCGGCGTCTTTGCCAACAATGACTGTATTGGTGCTGTCAAAGTCAACGGGTTCCCGGCTCAGATTCTCTTATATACCTGTGGCTATGAAGGCTATCCGCTTTCTTTTGAAGTGATTGACGGATCCAAAAATTCCAGTAAAGACTTTATTGCTTATGAAGTAAGCCCTGATAAAGCGAAGAAAAAAGCTGAACTCTATACCGGAGATATTCAGTTTAACAATATCCGCCTGATGTCATCCGGCAGTCAGGAAGAAAAATCGGCTCAGGTATTCAATCTGAGAAATTACCCTAACCCGGGTAACCCAAGTACGACTATCCGTTTTTCGTTAAACGAGGCGCAAAAAGTCAGTGTGGATATCTACAATATCAAAGGTCAGAAAGTCAAGACCCTGGTGAATCAGCACCTGAGTCAGGGCACACACGGATTTGTCTGGACCGGTGAAGATGACAATAATCATTCTGTTTCGACAGGTGTCTATTTCTACAGAGTCAGTACTGATACAC
>JAGOCT010000432.1 GCA_017998585.1 Candidatus Cloacimonadota bacterium
ATACAATTCATGCAAAATATGGATCAAAACAAAGCAAATACTGATTGATATTGTTTCACTGCTTAAAAACAGAACAAAAGACTTAATGGTTTAATGATATATTTGAAAGGTTTTTTATATCAGTTTTATATAGAAAGTGGAAGTGTTATTGCCTATCAGGTCAAAATCATAAGGTATAGGTCAGTAAGATAGCTTATACAAAGGGCTGTAACAGTGTATGATTGAATTGATCGGTCAGGCAAATTATCGCATCAATTATGAATTTGGCATTATAAATGCTCTTTAAAAAAGAAAATAATGGGAACCAGAGGGGAAAATGAGAGCGATTATTTTGATATTAATGTTGGGGGCAGTCTTTTTGTCTGCCATACAGATACCTTATTCTGATACGTTGATTAAGGCAGATTTTAACTGCATTTCAGGGATGGAGAGAATCTCTCCGGCTGACAGACAACAAATTCCTTTGAAGACAGATTGCTGGTTTTGGCATGATGGAAAAAATCTATATGCTTACTGGGAATTGGAAATTGGAGAAGGTTTTTACCCGGGTGCTTATGCAACAAGAGATGATTCTCAGAGTAGTGATTATGTCAGACTTCAGATTAAGACGCTGAAAAATGAGGATTTTGCTTATTATTTTTCTGTATATCCTTATGGATCATGCTATGATGCTGTCCGTAAAGATAATTTTCAGGTAGATAGAGCCTGGAATAGTTTTTTTGATTGCGAGTCTGATTTTGATGAGAAGTTATGGAAAGTGAAGATGAAAATCCCGTTTAAAGATCTTCGTTATGAAGGTGAACCGCCTTACCAATGGGGAATTAGTTTGGCTAGACAGGTTCATGAAGAAAACTCAGCTTATGGCAATCCTTATTCTCCTACTTCCGGATTTTCGATACGTCAGTATTTTGACTCATTTGAACCTGGAATCATTAACGATAGAATTGACAGCCCAGGCAATATTCAGGTAGTGCCTTATCTCTATAGCTCTTATGATATTGAAAATGAGAATTATTCAGATTTATCTGATAACGTGGGATTAAATATCAGTTATCGTCCAACAGATAACTCTCTGTTCAAAGCAGCTTTTAATCCAGACTTTACAGAAACCCCTATCGATGAAGAAAGAGATACCCATAACAATAAATATCCCCCTCAGTATGGAGAAAACAGACGTTTTTTTACTGAAGATCTCAATGCTTTTGGGGTTGGAGACGGCTTATTTTATACCCGTAATATCATGCAACCTGTCTATGCTTTAAAATATACCGCTACAGGCTCAGACTGGAATTTTGCTGTATTAAGCGCAATGGATAAAGAAAATAAAAGTATGGAGACAGTTACAAATTATGATGATTTGTTTAATGTGATTGCATTCAAAAAGAACTATTCCCAGTTTTCAAATCACAGTACTTTTTTAACCAGAATGAATTCGAAATATGATTATTATAACTATGTTGTTCAGACATATCCTTTTTACCAGATTGATCAAACGACTAGTATCAGTGGGCGTTTTGTCTATACACACAATCAGATTAGCGGTCTGGTTAATGAACAGGGACACAGGATTAGCTTGGGATTAAATAAACGTTTTAATCAGTTAAGTTCAGATTTCTATTTTAACTATCTTTCTAAATATTATATGCCTGGTATGGCGAATTATGAGAGTCAGTTTAATAAAAACAGCGTAAGCGGTGGATATAATCTGTATTATGACACTTATGTCCCTGACTCTTTTATCAGGACTTATAATATTTATCACAACCTGAATGCAGAATATGAAAGAGAAGATCTGAACTCTGTGAGAAATCGATATGGAAATCTGGGAGTTAATCTGAATTTTATCAATCAGACCAATCTCTCTGCCAGTATCAATGGAGGTTCTGATCGTCTTTCAGGGATCTTAACAGACTGGTATGAAGGAGATTTGAATGCCAGCTGGGATTTCTTTAAACCAATGAATGGATATGTGGGAACAACGTACGGACGAAATATTAACTATACATTTGAGAAATCAAAAATGAAGCAAGTGATTTATGGTGGTATAAGCGGATATCTGGGACCTATGATTTCATACAATATTCGTAATAATCATATTGTATGGCTTGATATTAAAGATTCTCCAGAGTTTGACTGTATATATGATATTGGCAACTTCGATCTGGAATTGACTTTTAACAGCAGAATTAAAATCGTTAGTGGAGCAAGATACAATAATTATGAATATCTGACGCAAAGTCAACATCTTGGCTATTTTACAACATTACACTGGTATATCAATCCTACAAGTAGTCTCTATGCCGGTTATAAATCAACAGCTGATGAAATAAATGATCGTTTTGAACGAAGCAGTGCGTCTATCTGGATGAAAATCAATAAAGTGTTTTAGTAAAAGCTATTAAATCAAAAAAACAGCATCATCACTAAATCATAAAACTCTTAATTGAATGCTTCTTTAAAACATTGCCAAATGAGAGGAGTCTGATGGATGTGAATCAGCTTTTCAGAGAATTTAGGATTTTTAAAGAGGTTTGCAATATCACGTAAAATCAATAATTGAACAGTAGATTGTTCTGCTGGGGTCAACACCAGAAAGACCATGTGAACTGGCAGTCCATCAGGTGAGTTCCATTCAATTGGTTGGGGAGAATTGGCAAATAGAATCAAAGGTTTTTTCAGATGATCAA
>JAGOCT010000433.1 GCA_017998585.1 Candidatus Cloacimonadota bacterium
CAGCATATTGTGGAATCTCATTCGATGAAGATTATCCATCAGTGATAAAATCTACCATATTCTTTACTCTGCTGACAGCTTTTACATAGAATTTCATGAAAAACATAATCTTAAAATAAAATACGTAAAGTTATGCTTGACAAAAAAGTAGGAAAAAAATTAAATACAAAAAATAATCAGTTTTAAAGTGTAATACATTGAAGCTGAATAAGTTTGGAATTGAAAGGAGGTGAACAAATGCCTACAGTAATCGCTAAAGAAACTGAACCTTTCGAAATTACCTTGAAACGTTTCAAGAAAAAATGCGAAAAAGCTGCGATCTTATCAGAAATTAAGAAACATCAAGCTTTCGAAAAACCAAGCGTAGCTCGTAAAAGAAAAGAGAACGCTGCCAGAAGAAAAATGGTGAAACTTACCCGTAAAATGGAAAGGTATAGCTAATGCTTAATCGTTTAAACAGTGACCTCAAAGACGCAATGCGTCAGAAGGATGAGCTCAGACTCGAAGTTATCCGAATGATAAAGACGGATGTCAAGAATAAAGAGATTGAGTTACTACATTCTTTGAGTGATGATGAAATAATTGTTGTCATTCAAAAAGCCATAAAAGGCAGAGAACAGGCGAACGATATGTTCCGTCAGGGCAATCGTCTGGATCTGGTCGAAAAAGGCGAAAAAGAAATTGAGGTCTTAAAGCAATATCTGCCACAAGCTTTGACTGATGAGGAGCTGACTCAGGTGATTGACGAAGTCATTGCCGAGTTAAATGCCACAACGATCAAAGAAATGGGTGCTGTTATTAAGACCGTCAAAGAACGAGTTGGTTCTCGTGCTGATGGATCGGCTATCAGCTCTAAAGTGAAACTCAGATTATCTTAAAATAGAGGGGATGAAAATCCCCTTTTTTCAACTTTACGCATGACACAAGTGATAAACAATCAGGGATAATATCAGGAGATTTTATGAATTTCAGTATATTAAACATCATTTTAATTGCTTTTTTTCTATCAGCCTTATACCATGGATATCGTAAAGGGCTCATCGCCTCTTTGATACATTGGGTTGGACTGGCTGCTACAAGTGTATTGATTATTCGTTATGCCCCAATGGTTAAAACAGGTATTATGAACAAATTTCCGATCGGTTCTTTTTTTGCCAATTCTCTTGCGTATTTACTTATTTTTATTATGATTGCCATATTGGCAAACCTGATGACGATATTACTTAATCAGGTAGCAAACATGATGTCTTTAACATTTCTAAATCGTTGTTTTGGTGCATTGTTAGGTTTTTTAAATGCAATAATCGTCTTAATTATTCTGATTGCCATCATTGAATTCTTTCCCTTTACAAAACCAATCCAAAAATGGATGAATCAATCAGTGATTATTCAGGAAACTCAGAAAATCAAACATACGATAAAACCTGGTTTAATCAAACAATATAAAAACCAAAAAGATAAATTAAAAGCATCAAGCGACCAGGCAGGTCGTTAAACAAAGTAAGATAAAATATACTATGGAAAATACATATTATCATCTTGAATTCTACAAAATTATTGATTTAATCAAAAACGAATGTCACAGCAATGCCGGTAAACTCATCACTGCTCAAATTTCTCCCTTAAAAGATAAAAAAATAAAATTACAGAAAATCAACCTCATAGGAGAATTGCAAAAATTATCCATTCACGGTTACAATTATCTGTTTGAAAATCTGAGTGATCTGACCGAATTGCTTATTGAATGGAAACATAACTCCTATAGTTTTGAGGAGTTTCAACCTATTATTCACTGTGTTTCAATTGCCAATCTGATCAGCTCTGATCTGGATAACTTTACTGATTTCCCCATATTTCGCAGAAAAGTAGCGAAATTAAGTGCCTTTCACTATCTCGAAAAAAGATTTAATGAAATTTTTTCTCCGGAAGGTGAAGTGCTTGATAGTGCTTCCAAAGCGCTTTTCGCTATTAGAAAACGAAAAAGACAGCTTAGAGAAAACATCGTCAAAGAATTGGGTGGTATTCAAAGAGATCAGCAATGGGAAAACTTTATCCAGGAGAAGATTATAACCAATCGTGATGATCGGTATGTCATTCTTCTGAAAGAAGGCGCAACCGGTTTTATGGATGGTATTTCTCATGGTCGCTCCGGTAGTCAGTCTTCTGTCTATTTTGAACCAAAACAGGTAGTTGGATTAAACAACGAACTGAATAAACTGGATAGTGATGAAAAGAGAGAAGTATATCGGATTTTTTGTGAGTATAGTCAGCAAATATTTGATGTAAAAGATCAAATCTACGATAATTCTAAAATACTGGGTGAAATGGATTCTGAATTTGCAACTGCACGCTTTTCAAACCGAATCATGGCTTCAATCCCTGAATTTGTTGATGAACCCTATATTGAGTTGATTAAAGCAAGACACCCTCTCCTGATTATTCAGTTTAAAGATTTTCAGAAAGTAATCCCTTTTAACCTTAAATTAGGTCATGAAAATAAGATCTTATTGATATCCGGTCCTAATACCGGCGGTAAAACCATTACTTTAAAAACAATCGGATTGCTGACATTGATGGCTCATTCCGGATTACCTGTGCCTTGTGATTCTTATTCAAAAATTGGCTGTTATGATAAAGTTTATGCTGATATAGGTGATAATCAATCTATCGAGTCGTATTTAAGC
>JAGOCT010000434.1 GCA_017998585.1 Candidatus Cloacimonadota bacterium
CAACATACACTTTGCTTTCGCCTCTGCTAAAGTAGCTGTCGAACAAATGTTTAAGGCTTAGATAACAAAAAGGGGCAACTCCTTCTTAAAACCGTACTGCAAGCATCTTGCTTGCAGCTTCGTTCAAGCGGGACGCTTGTAGTACGGGTATTGACGAAGAATTATCAAAACAAGCTGGTAGCTTGTCCTACAACATAACGGATTTTAATAAAGGCGCATATAAAGAACTACCGTCACGCAAATATTACATTTACTTTAACAAGCAAAGACTTATGAAGGTGAAATCCCCTTTCTTCAATTTATTAAATACTGTTGTTCGCTTTAAAGGCCTAAAAATTGAACAGTCTCTGACAAAAAGGCTAAAAAATTCAAGATAATTCTTGACGAAAATAACAACGTACACAATAATGCATTATATGAGATATTTTCTCATAATATACAGATAGGAAGTGCTAATGCTGGTTCGTTTTACCGTGTCCAATTGTTTGTCATTTAGTAATAAAGCCAGTCTTGAAATGTTTTCATCTGCTAACAGAGACTTAAAAGTTCAGGTATGGAAAAGCAATAGCCGTCATATTCCAGGAATACTAAGATCAGCCTTTATTTTTGGTCCTAATGCATCAGGAAAATCAAATCTAATAAAGATCATAGACTATGCCCGATCAGTCATATTGGGAGAGAGTAATCCCCTTGGCAAACGAACCAAGTATTTTAAACTAAATCCTGACAATGAAAAAAAGCCTTCATCCTTTGAATTTGAAATTCTGATAGATAAAAGCATTTTCAGATTTGGATTTTCTGTCTATGAAGACATCATTTCAGAAGAATATCTTTATCAAATCATTTCAACAGGCGAGCAATTAATTTATAAACGCCGTTATGATAAAACAACTAAAAACAGCATTGAATTTGGAGACAATTTTTCTTCGTATAGAGAAGACAAATTCCTGGACTTTATTTTAAAAGGAGTACCTTCTAACAGATTGTTTTTATCAGAGACAGTTATAAGGAATGTTACTTATTTCCAGAACATCTTTGACTGGTTTAAAAAAATGGTAGTCATTTATCCGGATTCTAAATTTCACAAGTTAAACATCCTGCTTGATAACGATGAACTGATAAAGAAGTATGAAGAAATGTTGAAGCTCTGTGATACAGGTATCAGCCATGTAAGTATTGATCAGGTTGATGCTGATGAGCTGTTTGATAAAATACCACCGGAAATCAGAGAAAAGACAAACAACGAGAGCTTTGAAAGCCTCAGTCTGATATCTGATGAGCGCTATGGCATCAATTTTAAGAATGGCGTAAATTCTGCCTATAAAATCAAAATCAATCACACAATCCCTTCCGGTAAGGAAAAAGTCAGCTTCAACATACACGAAGAGTCGGATGGCACAAACAGATTATTTGATTTAATCCCTATTTTGGATATGATCTTTCAGGATGCCGTTATCATAGTGGATGAATTGGACAGGAGCCTGCATCCGCTTGTAAGCAGATTCTTTATTGAAACATTTTTCAGAACTAATCAGAACAACAAAGCACAGTTGATTGTAACAACTCATGACGCTACTCTGCTTGATGTAAGTCTTTTAAGAAGAGACAGTATCTGGTTTGTAAAAAAGAATCATGAAATGTCCTCTGTCCTTTATTCATTGGAAGAATACAAGAAAGTAAGAAACGACAAGGCTTTGCAAAAAGCTTATCTGGCAGGTTTGTATGGTGCTATACCATTAATCAGGGATAAGGTATAAAATGACACTTTATAAGCGTAAGAGCCAGAAAATCACTCCAAAGAGAATTTTTATTTGTACTGAAGGATCTGTGACTGAACCAAGATATTTCAATGATTTTATTGAATATTTCCGTATTTCCCAAGCTCATGTTATAGTAATTCCACGGGAAGATTCTTTGTCAAGCCCCAGTCAAATCATTGACAAAGTAAATCAATTTGTTAAAGAACAGAAAGTAAACAAAAAATTTATTCAGGGTGATGAATTTTGGTTAGTACTTGATACAGACAGCTGGGGACCCAACCTCCATGAAACAATTGATGATGCTGTTCGAAGAAAATATAAACATGCTGTTTCAAATCCATGCTTTGAAATCTGGTTTTTACTGCATTATAAAACTTCCAATGAAATCATATCAGAGATTGACCGCTTTGACACAAAATCTTCAATTAATATGGCTTTGCACCAGTATCCTATTTCTGGGTTAAACAAGACAGATTATATTCCTAAAACTGATTTTGCTATTCAAAATGAAAAAGAACTAGATTTTATTACAAATCACAGAGTCCCGCAATCTACTGGAACCCATGTTTATAGACTGATCGAAGAAATCAAATCTTTTATTGAATAATGTGATTTAAGTTCTACAAATCGTTCTGCGAGCATCTTGCCTGCAAATTTATGATCGTCAACAACCAGGATGGTCTTTTACTTAAACGACCAGGATGGTCGTTCTACAGTCTCCTTTTACATGAAAATGATCACCTGCAATAATCATTTGACAAAATTCATTATTTTTTAAATTTGGAGAAGGCCTGATTATGGCACATTTTTTGCATTAAGATTTGCTTAGAAATAAGAATTTTACTGATTATAAAGGAGATAAAATGAGCAAGCATGGATTTTCAATTAGGGAAGCCCGGCACATTGAAGAAATAAATGCAAA
>JAGOCT010000435.1 GCA_017998585.1 Candidatus Cloacimonadota bacterium
CTACCAGCTTGTGAAAATGTTGTAACGCAAGCTACCAGCTTGTGAAAATGTTGTAACGCAAGCTACCAGCTTGTGAAAATGTTGTAACGCAAGCTACCAGCTTGTGAAAATGTTGTAACGCAAGCTACCAGCTTGTGAAAATGTTGTAACGCAAGCTATCAGCTTGCGAATGATACTTTTTTGCCAGGAGCTTACTTGTTTACCATATCTACAAGCAGGATGCTTGTCGTACAACAGCACAAGAAAGAGAAGAACAGAGGGAATTTTATGAGAAAAACTAAGTATCGTATTATATTATTGATAGCCAAGGTAATAACACTTTTATTCTTCTTGTACATTATGACTGGGTCTCTTTTTGCAGACATCACAGTAACCTTTAAAAACAGTAAAGATAAAAACATTATCAAAACAGTAAAAGTAAATAATATTGACTATTTCTCTGTAAATGAACTCCAAAAGGTATTCAAAGCCAGAAATATAACGGAAGACAGACAGGAAAACAAGCTGAATATCAGTATGTACAATGAGTCATTTAATATTTTACTTAATTCTTCTTATGCAGGATTCAGGGGAACACTCTACAATTTTACCTATGATTGTTTTTACCAAAACGACAGCTGGTATTTACCTATCCACTTTGTTAAGAATACATTATCTGAAATGTACCCAAGTAAAATTAAACTAAACCAAAAAAACAACACAATTCAGGCTGAACCGGTATTGGATAGCCGAATCAGAGTGATTGTGCTTGATCCTGGTCATGGCGGAAAAGATCCTGGAGCTACTGGAAAAGTCAGTAAAGAAAAAGATATTACCCTTGATATGGCATATCTGGTTAAAGAAAAACTGGAAAAAAATCTGGATGGGGTCAAAGTACTCTTGACTCGTAGTCGCGATGAATTTGTCTCACTTCAGGACAGAACCCGATATGCGAATAATAACCATGCGCATTTATTCATTTCTCTGCATTGTAATGCGGCACTTGCTAAGAGTTCTAACGGAATAGAGACCTTTTTCCTTTCTACTGCCAGAACGACAGAATCGAGAGCTGTTGAAGCCCTTGAAAACTCTGTTGTTATGAATTATGAAGGTGGCCAGGACGCTGTAAAAAACTACGACGATCTGCAAATGATCTTAGCTGATATGCACCAGAGCGAGCAGCTGGAAGAAAGCAGTAATCTGGCACTCAGACTACAGACTTCATTGATTGAATCATCCAGAGCCATGGACAGAGGTGTCAAACAGGCTGGTTTTTATGTATTGAGAGGGGCTTTTATGCCATCAGTTCTGCTGGAACTGGGTTTTATTTCCAATGAAGATGAAGAAAAAAAACTCTTGGATAAAAACTACCAACATAAACTGGCAGATTCTATTGTCCAGGGAGTCAAGAGTTTTAAACAAAAATACGATTATATTCAATAAATCGTTTATTAAGAAGGAAATATGCCACAACTTTATAAATACATTTGTAAAAGGGAAAAATCAAGAATATTCTATCTGGAACATCTGTTTGCGAAGACAGATTTTTCAGAGTTAATCATTGAAAACCGAAAAAACATCAGAGTATTGGTGCTTAATAACTTCAAGATAAAAAACAAGATATATACAGGTGCAATCATCATGGCTTACTCAAATTTTTTTGAGAACAAAGTCATGTTCAGTTTGTCTGAGAATTTTAATCATTTTTCAAGGGATGAACAAGAAGAATTCGCCTTGTTAATAGCCTATGTCATATATAAAGATATAAAAACCAAACATTGTCTGGAAAAGAGCAACCCCTTTTTCAATGAAGTAAATTCATTACTTACGGAAATGAATCAATTAATTGAAAAAGCAAAACTACAAGATTATAAACACTTTTTTAAAGATTCTACAACAGTTAAGTCAGTCAATCCTATGGAAATCTCAAAAAATCAGAAAGGTTATACTAAACATTTTAAAGAAAAACTGGAATATCTCTTTAAAATGAATAAAACCCTTGAAGCAAAAGTGATGCTGGGTTTAGCCATTTCAAGAGATCGTTACAACAAATATGTTGAGTTTGAAAGCAATTTCATGATAATTCCTGTGATAATTGATTTCAATGGGAAAAAACCATTGGTGAAGAAATACTATCTTTCACAAATTGAAGTGGAATCTCATTATAATTTAGATTTACAACGCTATGCCAGAATATTTGATATTGAGTTTACAGACAGAACAAACCTCACCCGCAGTAAAATGGATAATTTAAATTTATTAACCCCCTATATGTGGAATGTATTCTGTGATTTGCCGGAGAACTTACGCTATTTTCTGGATGGGAAAACTTTTTATCCGGTAAAAATACAAACTGTCGATTCATTAAAATGTGAATTTTTCCTTAAGTCAGCAAAATCTGCCATGTGGGAATTAAAGCTCTCATTAGCAACAAAAAAATCGGGGTCAGCTTACTTAGGTTTCTTTGTTACTAATAATACGATTTTCATAGCAGAAAAAATTGATAAAGAAATTATGATCAATCAGTTTAAACATCCAAAGCTTTTTACGAATCTAATGCAAGATCTTAAAGCAGGCAATGAGTTTCATTATAAGGAAGTTTTAGATTTTAAAGCAATTATAGAAAAAGAACTTTCAGATTATGTTAAAGTCGTGATCGATGAAAAGCCGGTGATTGTTGCAGATTATAAACCTGTTC
>JAGOCT010000436.1 GCA_017998585.1 Candidatus Cloacimonadota bacterium
TGTCAGATTATATTGAATTTATAAAACAACTTATACCGGAAGTGCATCACCAGGCAGTCTTTTATGACAATGCGCTCCGCTTTTTCTCAAAAATGAAAATACAGGAGAAATCATGAAACCAATTATAATCGTAGAATACAATCCCTCTCTGGCAAAGAGAATCGCTGAAATGTGGAACAACAGTGGTGAAGGCTGGAATGGTAATGCCGGCTTTGAAACAGAACAAAGTGTCAAAGATAAAGAAGAAAAAGCATCGCATCTGAATCTTTACATCGCGCTTGATGGCGATCTGGTCGTCGGATACTGCAAACTATCCCGTTATGCCTTTGATGAAAATACCCTTTACATTGATTTACTCAATGTATTGCCATCCTACCATGGTCAGAAAATCGGAAAAATGCTGATATTAAAATCTGTTGAAAGAACCATTGAGTTAAATTACCCCAGATTGGATTTATTCACCTGGGCAGGCAATACAAAGGCGGTTCCATTATACAAGAAAACAGGCTTTTTCTGGGAAAAAATGGAATCCAACTCCACACATTTGATGAATTTTATCCCTACCGTTTTAAGCACTGAACTCATCCGAAACTATATTGAAGCCTTTGATTGGTACGATGATTCTGACAGAGTGATCGAAATATGCCCCGATGGTGTGAAGAAAAATGACTTTGATCTGTTAACCTACTCCTGGAAAAAAGATGAACAAAAGCTATCCGTTTCATTTGAAAAAACAGGCAGAGGCATTCAGGCAATTGACTGTCAGGATTTCCTGATTGAATGTCTTGTAACTGAACCTAAACTGGTGTTTGGCAAGTCCTATCCGGTTCAATTTCGTGTGGTAAATAAAAGCAATCAGCCTTTAAACATAAAAATCAAGGGTTTATCTGATAAAAATATCCGCTTTGATTGTTCGATTGATCAGACTATCGAAGGAGAACAGCACATTGAATCTGAGTTTTTCATTGAAAAAATCGACAGGCCACAAAGCATGTGGACAACTCATCCCTGTGTAAAAGCAGAAGTTGAAATCAATGGCAAAAAAGCTGTTTTTAAGACAGGAATTAATACTCAGTTCCCTCTGTCTGTTCATCAGTTCCATAGAAGTAAAGACCCTGTCAATCTGGTTGAATGCCCGGTTCCCTTTGTATTCAATATCAAAAACGGTTACAAAGAAGCCTGTGATTTCACAATCAGATTTCCGGAGCTTGCCAATATCCATTTTACTGAGCCGGAAATCTCTGTTTCTCTCAAATCAGAAGAAAAGAAGTCTGTTGCAACTCAGGTAATACTAAAAAAAACAGTCGTCTATTCTAAAGATATAGAAATAGAAGTCAGATTAGCACAGCATCGATTTTCTTACCATCAAAAAATGGATTTAAAATTCCCAGCTTACAAAGGACAGGCTGCTCAGGAAATGACAGATTCTTATCTGATGTTAGCAGGTAAAAATATGATAAAAGTGGACAAGGAAACGGATTGTAATGAAATGTTTTTCAATAACTTACTGTCAAACTTATGGGCTTATATCAATCCTCCCAAAATAGGAAAACCTTTCAGTTCTGAGTTTAAAAACCAGAAACCCTGCAAAGCAGAGTTTAAAGAAACTGATGAGGCTCAGACACTGACGCTTTATCATCAGTCGAAAGACTTTCCAGGTTGTCGTTTCGCCTGCCATTATAAACTCTACAACTATGGTATGCTGGAATATCAGATGGAACTTTTAGAATTCCCTGAGAATCAGACAGAAGTTTATCTCAGCCATAGCCTTAACTTCTCAGCCAAACAACAGCAAATGCCTTATCAGGGCGAGATTATTCAGACCGATGACAGTATGTATAACGACTCAGAAATTACTTACTGGAACAGTCAGAATCTGGATGAAAACTGGTTTTTTAATGAACAAGGACACAGTACAATAGCTGTCATCTGGGATCAGTCTGTAAAGGCTGTTTTTTCTCAATGGGAGCATATCTTTGAACATCACTTTGATCTGAACAGTTCCAGATTATCACCCAAGCTGATGATTGCCATGGACTATTTTCATTCACCTGAACAGGTCAGACATTTTGCAATGGGTCTCATCCGGACTGAAAAGCAAATCACAAAAAGTATGGAGCTCATCGTCAATAATGGAAATCCATTCATTCAAAAGCAGTTTAAAGCTGTCTGGAAAGATAAAAAAGAAAAAATGCTTGAAGGAGAATTCTCTTTTCAATCAGAAGATGTAAAAGTGCTAAAAAAGGCAGAACAATCAGACCAGCTTCATGAAATTTCTGCTGATTTCTCAATAGAAAATTATGAACCGCTCAGATTTGTGGAAGCACTTGCTGTGTATCAGACAAAACAGTTTTCTCAGAAAAAAGCAGTTTTTTTAAGTTCTGAGCATAAAACTGAACGCATTTGTCTGAAAAAAGAAGGACACAATGTTTGGCAAGTCAATAACGGCGTGATAGAGTTTTCTGCCTCTGATGAGTTTGCACCTTCTGTATTTTCTCTGAAATACAAAGGGCAGGAATGGCTGGACTCCAATTTCCCTGAAAAGGGACCTAAATCTTGGTGGAATCCGTGGATTGGTGGTATTTGCGTTATGCCTACCGGTTTTAGAATGTTCTTTTATCTGGAAGAAAAAACCAGCGTTGAACTGACTGAAAAGACTGATCAAATGGGAAACCA
>JAGOCT010000437.1 GCA_017998585.1 Candidatus Cloacimonadota bacterium
GTGCAGATGGTGTCCAAATGGGTACCCGTTTTGTTGCTACTCATGAATGCGATGCCAATATTGCTTTTAAAGAATCTTATATCAACTGTAAGAAAGAAAATATCGGCATTATTAAAAGTCCGGTTGGATTGCCTGGCAGAGCGATTATAAATCAATTTTTAACTGATGTTTCAAATGGCATTAAAAAACCCTTTACCTGCCCATGGAAATGTCTAAAAACCTGCGATTTTCGTACTGCTCCCTATTGTATTGCTCAGGCTTTATTAAATTCTCAAAAGGGCAAACTAGAAGATGGTTTTGCCTTTGCCGGAGCCAATGCCTGGATGGTGGATAAGATTGTCAGTGTCCAGGAACTGGTCGATCAGCTTCAGGCTGAATATGCCGAGTGTTTTGCATAAATATTTTAGGAGCCTATACGGCTCCTTTTTTTTGTAAAATGAATTGGTTTTGATTTTAGATAAACACTCAAAGAAAACCAATTGCCCTCTATATATATTACCCGGACAGAAATGCAGATTCTTGTCTTTTTGGCAGATTTATTTTTTTTTCTTTTAAAAATGTTAAATTGGTTTTAAAAATGAAGGGTTTTCTGAAAAGTGCGCAGAAATAAATGAGAAATCTAATTTTATTCTTAATTTTAAAACAATTCACCACTAAGATCACAAAGAGCACTAAGAATACTTGATTTTTTCATCGCTACAAACAAGTTATTCATTATTTGATTATTCAATCTACTTCTTACTTATAACTACAAAATAATCCCTGCTGATTTTTTCGATGGATACTTCAATATTTGGTAAAGAATCAAACAGTTTATTCAAATCAGAACGAGTGTATAAATATAAAGGGCATTTTTTCTTATAGCGGAGTTTTCTCTGCCATGCTAAAATCCCTTCTGCCACAGGGAAACTAAACATAGCTTTCTCTTTTGTTAATTTTATAATCTGTTGAATCAAAGAGACCGGTTCTTTAATATAATCCATAAAACCCATAAGAATAACAAAGTCAAATTCTTCATCTTTAAAGTCATAAATATCTTTTACTAAAAATTGACAATTATTAGTAACCTGTTTTTCTTTTGCTAATTGGTTAGCGAGTTCTATCATTTTATCAGAAAAATCTATACCCAACACTTTTTTTGCACCCATTTGAGCAAGCAAAACAGAGTAGTGTCCCGGTCCGCATCCAACATCAAATACCGTTTTATCTTTAATCGGTTCACAATTCTCTATCGTTTTCTCAAATCGTAAACGCATGCTTTTTCTGAAAAACTTGTCAATTATTCGATAAAACCAGCCTCTTGTTGCATAAATAGAATTAAAATCTACTGAATAATCATTAAAAAACTGCTTTGTATTACCCATACATTACTTCCTTTTCAAATAATAATTTCTCATTGTTTCAAAATGATTGTTTGACAAAATATTTCGTAATTTTCCTTCAGTTGATTGAAGGTTAACATAAGACTTAAAATGTCTGAAAAAATTCATTTTAATTCTTGGATGGGAGGGGTCAATTTCACGGGGATGAATATAAAATACAACAGGTCTGCCTTGATTATTAACTTTTTTTGTTTCATGGCGGATTATCATATGATGAAAAAATCGCAGATACCCACCTCCAAAAAAACATATCCGTTTATTCAATACATTTGATACACTTATTGGAAATTCAAAAATTCTGCCAACTGAAGTCTCAATGAAACTTGGAAACAGAATATCCGTATTAAAACCACCATGACCATGCTTTGCTGGAAAAATTGAAGAATCATATTGGTAACCTGCATTAATCAATTCTTCAAAAAAATAAGGATTCTCATTTATGACAGAAAAACCAGGTGCACGGTAACCTAAAATTTCTTCTCCGCAAATATCTTCTAAACACTTTTTTGATTCCTTTATATCCTGGATAAACTCCCTTTTGGATTGTGTGCGAACCATTTGATGATACATCCCATGAGATGAAATATCATGACCTCTTTCTTTTGCTAATCGGACTAAATGAGGGAAGCGTTTTGCAATATATCCTAAGAAAAAACAGGTGGTTTTCACATCATAAGCTTGCATAAGGTTCATCATCTTTATAAAATTTTTTTCAACAGTCGAGGGAATACTATCCCATTCAGAGATTGAAGGAGTTCCTTCTACATCCAACACATGATAATGATCTTCAACATCTATTGTCATTATATTATTCATCATAAGTCACCTCTATTGAAGTTATAATTTTTAAATATACACTTTATCTGTCAATCTATATTTATCTTTACTCAGACTGATAGTATTTTATCTATGGAGCATATTGAATGTTTTTTTATCAACATGTAATTCAGGAAACTTTTACACACCTTTTTGTTCTGGTGACCATATAAATTTATGGATTTGTAACTGGAATCTGACATCCAGTCTGTCTCTGATAATCCACTCAGCTATTACACGAGGTTCAAGTTTGTTTAAAACAGTAGAGAAGATGATTGATTCGCCTGCTAAATGATTGTTTTTTAAAAATGCCTTAGCCCATAAATAGTCATTTTCAGAGCTAATCACAAATTTCAGGTTATCTCTTTCCGGCTTAAAGTACAGCAGATTTTCTTTTAGAAAAGATTTCCCTTCCCCACTGTCAGGGCATTTCACATCAATGATTTTATGAACATAATCAGGTATCTGAGACAAA
>JAGOCT010000438.1 GCA_017998585.1 Candidatus Cloacimonadota bacterium
CTTCCCTCAGAGATTTTATAGATGGTGAGAGTATCGTAAAAACATTCTATCTGTCTTATCTGAATATCTATGATTTTTATATCTCAGCATCAGAAGAAGAGATGAATAAGGGTTATGCTGACCTCATCATGAAGCCATTTTATATCAAGTACAAAGATATTAAATTCGCTTATCTGATTGAGCTAAAGTATATTAAACGAAATGTCAAAGATAAAGAATTCGATGATCTCTTACAACAAAAGATACAGGAAGCTAAACTCCAGCTTGACCAATACGCTGAAGATGAATATGAACGCCAGATGCTAGGCTTACCTCCTTATGGGATGGTTACACTGAAAAAAGTCATCATCGTCTTTCACGGCTGGGAGTTGGCTTACTGTGAGGAAGTTGACCACC
Organism: Candidatus Cloacimonadota bacterium; assembly: GCA_017998585.1. The sequence continues at coordinate 397 of JAGOCT010000438.1, forward strand.
GATAACACCGAAGCTACCGAAGAATAATATAGAATTACAATATAAAAAAATGTCAATGACATATCAATCCTCTTACTGTTTCTTAGATAAATTGATTAAAAGAATAAAAATCTGAAAGATTGGTAATAGTGAATTTACCAGTTCTAAAAGCGCATTGTCATTAAGTAAAAAAAAACAGGCAGAAATGAATCTGCCTGCCAGGAGTTTGAGAGATAGGAGGTCTCTTGCTTTATTTTACTTTTAGGATTTTGTGAGTATATTGTTTTTTATGATCATTAATCTTAATGAAGTATATGCCAGAGGGTACTACTTTGCCCTGATTGTTTTTCCCATCCCAAATCAGTTTATCTATGTTCATCTGATTGGGGTGGAAGGTTTTGATTTTCTCACCTTTGATGTTGTAGATAGAGAGTTCAGTATAAGCATTTCTTTTTAAATCCATTTGAATTGATGTACTGTTTTTGAAAGGATTTGGATAGATAGAAATCTTGTTTTTAACAGGAGTGATATCAGTTTCATTAGGGATCAGTTCAATACCACATGAGTCACATGGCACAGATTCACCAGATTCATACAAGGCTGAGACTTTATAATAATACATGCCATTTGTTAAACCCATGTCCAGGTATTGTGTTGAACTTGATTCAGTTATCATTATATTATTACGATAGATTCTGTATGATTGCGGGCTGATCTCAGAATTTGCTGGCGCATTCCAGGTAAGCAGTACAGAATTTGGGGAAATATCACTCAAATTGACTGTCAGGTTTTCAGGTGGCGCAAGCGGTGTCGTTCCGGTCAAAGAAAAATTAAAGTTATCAAGGATAATATTACATACTCCCTGACAAGAAGCCTTCACGGCAATATAGAGTGTATCTTCTTGCTGATTGATGATGCTGATTGATGGATCTGTCCAGGCAAGATTCATGGTATCCATATATCTGGGAATGAAATCGCTGGCAGATTGCCAATTGATTTTATCATAAGAATACTCAATCGTAATACCTTCATTTAAGATGGTAGGCTGAGCACTATTGCGAACGTACCTGAAGCTGATATCAATCTGAGTATCAGATGGAATCAGCATCGCAGGGAAGATAAAGCGAGTTTCTGCTTCAGGACATTCTGATGAATTCAACATTAAAAGGTATGATCCGTCAATCGGATTCACAAAAGGATTTGAACCCAGTATATCAATTAACCAGGCAGGGGTATTGCCTGATCCGGCATTAAGTGTTTCGTTTGTAAAGTAATAAAGAGGATTTTCTTCTTCGAAACTCTGGATATAAGGGAATTCAGTGATGAGGGTATCAACAGGTTCTTCTGTTGTATGAGGTGCTAACTGAACCTGATCGATGTACCATATTGAACCATTTTGACCATAGTATCTGAAAGCTACTCTGACATTCTGATTGCTGTAATCATTAAGCGAAATCGCTCTTTCAGTAAATTGTCTGGAAGATTCAGTCATTTCACTTAATAAAGTAAAGTCTGTCAATTGGAGATTTGTGTTTGTATTGGTACTAAGCCAAACGCCATGATGTTGATAATCTTCCATTGCCTGATTCTTTTCATAAAAGACAAGGTCTGTATTTTCAGTAATATTGAGTACAGGACTAATTAAAAGCCAGTCACTTAATGTATCTGCAGGAGAATAATCACAATAAGCGCAACGATTACTCTCGAAACCATCCTGATAAAAATTCCAGCCAACAGGATATGCACCAATATTTAATAGCTCCCATCCAGTTGGAGGAAATACTTCACCAGTTTCAAAATCTTCAATTATAGTATTCTGAGCAAACAACGAAGTGAGGCTCAAGACAATGATTAGAATCACATGAATCATACTTTTCTTCATGAGGATCTCCTTATTTTAATAATAATACTTTTTTGGTTGATTGAAAGTCGCCAGACTCAAAACGTATGAAGTAAATACCGGAAGGCAATTCCTGATGATAATGATTATCACCTTTCCAACTGACAGACATTTTACCTGAAACAAGCTGCTTATCAAGGAGTGTGTTAACAAGCTCACCTTTAATATTAAATACTTTTAAGCTGCTAATGGCTTGATTTTTAACAGACAGAGAGATGTTGGTAGAAGGATTAAATGGATTTGGATAGATACTCATCTGATCAGTATCTGCATTGACTACATCATTATTGCCAAGCGTATAGGATATGGTAACAGGGTTTGACATCTCAGAAACACCTTCACTGTAAACCGCCTTCATTTTGTAAGTATATGTGCCTACTGCCAGATTAAG
>JAGOCT010000439.1 GCA_017998585.1 Candidatus Cloacimonadota bacterium
GCCTGTATCATGTCAGCACTCATCGTTTTCCTGCCACCTACAGGACTAATCGTTATTTTATCAAATACGTCTATACTATGAGCTAATTGTACAACCCGATAGATCAAATCAGCCACAAAATGACAATCTTCGACTGTATGTAAATCATCGCTGTTTTCCACACTAAACAAGATTATTTTTATATTTGCTTCAAACAATTCATTAAACTGCTTAAGATTTTGATAAAAATAATCAATTTGACTGGCTGAACAAATCCCCCATATATGCGTATATGGCTGAACAGATAATTGATGTGAGAATGTTTTTCTAATCTCTTCCTTAGTCTCTTTATTTTGAAATCTCAAACTTTCAAAGTTTGAAAACAGTACAATTTCCGGTATTAGTTCCCATACATTCCCTAAACTGATTATCAGGAGATGCTTTTTATTCATTTCTGCTCCCGGCACATTATCGTGCGTATCATCAATTAATTTTATTCTAAACTACATAAAATCTATAAGCAAGTCAATTCTTTTTTACAATTTTAGTTAATTATTCTGGTTAATGTGCTAAACATCCTGTATAATCTTCCAAATTACTTAAAACCTGAATGAATGCCGTATACATATTTTATTTGAAAAGATTCTCGTTTTAATACACTGAGAGACTCTGGCATATCTGCCTGAGAATATCTTATTGCCCGATGATTCATCCTATAATAACCTCTCACCGGCTTTAACAGCCTGATTTCAACTGCTTTTTTCACAGAGAGCAGAGAGATTAGTTTTTGTAAGATTGCCAAACAATCATCCTGATTCTCGTAAGCAATCGAAAAGCGTTTGATCAGGGCATGGACTATTATCAGAAAAACAGCATAGGAAGAAATGCCTCTTTTTCTGAGACCTGGATAATCTTTTTTATATTGCAGGGCATAACGTGCCAGATCTTTTTTAAAATGCGGATGAAGTGTCTGCCAGAGTGCTTTTGTAATCTGGTTTATCTGAATAATTGTCATATTTTGTTTCTGGAGCATTCTGGGAGTCTGTTTTCTGCTCACACAAACCCGCCCCTGCTGATACCAGGCGAGGCTCAAATCCCCCACTTTCTTCGGGAAGTCGTGTTGTTTGTCTTTCATAATTACTTTCATCTCTATTCTCCTCTTTATATAATAATCATTTTTCAATTAAATGCAATATATTTCTCATATCTATCCTGTAGAAAACAGTAATATTCTTTCTTGCCTGCTTCAGCCACTGTTCTTTATTAAAACATGCTATCTTTATTATGAAAGTAGAACGTGAGTAGGAATGGAGGAGGGTACAAAGCGGAGTATAACTCGAATGTCGTATGACTCTCATCAATTGTAGATTATTAAGCTTTAAAGAGCCATTATCATGGTGAGTAGCACGTGGTCAGCGAATGTCAGCTATTTAAGTCTGTCTTTGGTGTGCTAGCAAAGTAACGTCATAAGGAAAAAATCAAAATCAGAATACAATGCAAAATATTATTTGACAAATATTGTAAAAACCGATAACTTATCTGTATATAAAAGGAGGACTCATGCTGAGTGTTTTGATTGCAGGAAAAGCAGGTGAAGGTATCAAAAAAGCAGTGGCAGTAATTGCTGATTATTTTAACCAGGCGGGATATTCAATCTTTCAGTATGATGATTATCAAAGTGTCATAAAAGGTGGGCATAACTATTCCATTGTTAGTGTGGATAAGCATCCTGTTTTTAGTCATTATATGTTGGCTGATTATGCCTTTTTTTCTGATTTTGCAAGCTATGAAATTCATCAAAACCATATCAGTGAAGATTCAGTTTCAGTGATAAACGATAAAAATTATCTTGATTTTAGTTCACTTTTAAAGGCGAACAATTTTAACGATAGTTATATTGGTATTGTGGCAATTAGCGTCATCTTTTATCTGTTAGATCTGACTACCGAAGAAAGTATTGATCTGATCCGAAAGTCATTCAGAAAGAATGAAGAAAAAAATATTCAGTGCTATGAATTGTCATTAAAACTACTTGAAGAGAGAAAATTACCTCGGCTAAAAATAGAAAAATATCCCTTTAAAAAACGGAAGATAAATAATGGTAATACACTGATTGCATTAGGTGCTTTGATGGCAGGACTCGATTATTATGTGTCTTACCCAATGACTCCTGCTTCTTCTATTTTGCATTTTTTGGCAGGTCAGAGTGAGAAATTTGGAGTGGTAGTTCAGCATGCTGAAAGCGAAATCGCTGCGGCGAATATGGCTGCCGGAGCAACTTTTACCGGTGCCAGAGCTGCTACAGGTAGCAGTGGGGGTGGTTTTGCTTTGATGACAGAAGCCTTTTCTCTGGCAGGAATGGTGGAAGCTCCGCTTTATGTGATTGTCTCTGCTCGTCCGGGTCCTGCAACCGGTATGTCAACCTATACTGCTCAAGCCGATTTAAATTTTGTTTTGAATGCCGGACATGGAGAATTTCCGCGAATCGTAGCTTCTCCAGGTACATTTGAACAAGCTTTTCATCTGTCTGCTCAGCTTTTGGATCTGGCATGGTATTTTCAAACCCCAACAGTCTTGTTGACAGAGAAACATTTATCAGAATGCTCTGGTAATCAAATAATTGATCCTGATCAGTACATAGCGCTGGAAATGCCTGTTGTTCATGAGAAAGAATATAAACG
>JAGOCT010000440.1 GCA_017998585.1 Candidatus Cloacimonadota bacterium
GGTGTAACGCTTGTTCCAAAACCGCCTTTTGCCACGACATCAGCCATTTCTTCAATCACTTTTGGATACAGATGCAGCGTTTTATTATCCCGCATCATCATGGTATTTGCTGTAAATGCCCCACCAGGCATAGGGGAGAGGACAATTAAAGGAGAGGTCTCTCTGGATTCAGGCGGAATCATATATCTTTCCATCGCATCTTCAAAGACACGTTCGGCTTTAAGAACTTTTTGATAATCAAGATCCAATGTGAAATTGGTGTTTCTAAAGGCTGCCATAATAGTTAAAATATCCGGTTGGCATGTACCTCCACTGACAGGTGATTTTGACAGATCGATCCCATCCGCGCCAGCTTCAACAGCTGCCATGATGGCTGCCGTACCTAATCCGGCTGTATCATGTGTATGGAACCAGATAATACGGTCTTTACCTAAGATTTCTCTGGCTTTTTTGATAGTATCTCTGACGATTTGAGGAGGGGTGGTTCCGCTGGCATCTTTAAAAACTAATGAATCAAATGGTATATTTTTTTCAAGTATTTCTTTCAGTTTTTCGATGTAAAAATCAGCAGTGTGAACTGTATTATCCTGAATTCCTGGAGGTAAACCCATCAGAGAAATGGAAATTTGATGATGAAGTCCTGCATTTTTGATACAATGACCTGAGTAATCGAGATTTCGCATATCATTCAATGCATCGAAATTACGAATGGTACTGGTGCCATGTTTTTTGAATAATTGGGCATGAAGATTGATTATGTCCTTGGGTTGTTGTGATAAACCTACCACATTGATCCCTCTGGCAAGTGTCTGGAGATTGGCATCCGGACCAGCTACCTGACGAAACCGGTCCATCATATCAAAGGCATCTTCATTACAGTAAAAATAGAGACTTTGAAATCTGGCACCGCCTCCAAATTCATAATGCATAATTCCTGCTTCGAGAGAAGCTTCCAGAGCTGGTAAGAAATCATCTGTTCTGACTCGGGCACCAAATACGGATTGAAATCCATCCCTAAATGAGGTGTCCATAAACTGAATCTTTTTCAGTGTCATGATTACTCCTTTATTTATTTATTTATTGTTGATTTGCATAATAGATAGAAACAGCCGTGCTGATTACGACTGAAATATCTTCAGATTCCTCATCATCAGAATGATAAATGATGCTTGTCTCAGGTGTGCTTTTGTCATGAACCTGGTATTTTTCAAGTAAGTCAGGGGCTAACTGATTTTTTGTTGATAAAAGTTTGATTGAAAGAAACGATTTGTAGAATATGAAAAAGAAAACTGCTAGTATCGGTATTGATATGACAAAATATGCGATGATAATAATCATGATATATTCCTTTCTGTTAAAAATAAAATACTTAAAATAAATCATAAAGCAAGTGATTATTTTATTGTTTTTTTTAAAAAAGGCTGTATTATATTGAAACATAAAACATGATAGTGTGTATAGGTGATGAAATCAATTGTAAAAGTCACTCAAAATTAAGGGAGGGAAAATGAAAGGAACTCGAAAAATCATCTTCATGATGCTGATGATGACCCTGTTTAGTATGCTGTGGTCGCAAAACAAGTTAACTTTTATCTGCGAAGAATATCCACCTTATGAGTACACTCAAAATAAAGTCCCCAAAGGGCTGGATGTAGAAATCATTGATCGTGTGTGCAAGGAAGCAAAACTGGATTATGAAATTCAATTTTATCCATGGGAACGTTGTATGCAAATGATAAAAGAGGGTAGAGCTGATGCCATTTTTGGCATTTTAAAAAACAATGAAAGACTTGCTTTTTTGAAATACCCTGACAAAAGCGTTAGTATGGATAAACGCGTTTTAATAACAAAAAAGAATAATCCTTCAGTTATCAACAAACTCGAAGATTTGAAAGGCAGAACAGTTGGTGTTGTCAGAGGATATGCTTATAGTGATGTTTTCGATAAGAGTGAAATCTTTAAGAAAGATATATCTGCTTCATCAGAAAGCATGATTGATAAACTCAAAGGGGATCGTTTTGAATTTGCTGCAATCAGTGAATATGTCGCAAAATATTATATTGGAAATGAGAGCTGGTCGAATTTTAAGGTACAACCTTATATTATTACATCAGATCCTCTTTATACGGCTTTTAGTAAGAAATCGGAAAATGCAATGAAACTATTTGATCGATATAATAATGCCTTAAATGCGCTGGAAAAAAGTGGTGAACTCACAAAAATCAGAAACAGATATCGGTAAACTATTTTTTCTGCAAGATGATAACAGGGCAAGCAGGTTGTAAGACAAGCAACCTGCTTGTTATTTTCTTTTCGCAAGCTGGTAGCTTACGTTACAACGATAAATTGTTATTGTAATTCCAATTCTTCAGACACTTCCGCTTTGATTCGTTTGACTTCAGTTTCTTCCACATTGAGCTTTTGGGCAAGCTCATCGATAATCAATTTTTCTGCAATATTGAGAGATTTATCTGCAAAAGCAATATAGAAACACAATCTTACTATAAAAAAGCGTTTTTGAGGGTTATTTTGATAGATCAGGTTGATTAATTTAACCTGTTCATCAATGTGCATCTGATGATTTTCATACTCATGTATCAGTTTTTCAAAAAGATGATGAATAATTTCCAATTCAGCTTTCCCATATTCTTCACGG